>JAUWZF010000029.1 GCA_030615475.1 Dehalococcoidales bacterium
GTGACAAATGAAGCCTCCCTAACCGGGGGCTTTTCTTCTTTTAATGGGCTCGCTGAATATTCTTGGTAATTATCCGCTCGGAAAACGGGTATTTCAGCTAGTCTAACTTTCTGATGCTGGGAATAAATATTATAGCCAAGATAGATAGGACGATAAGGAACATGGCCAGGCTGCCCAGTATCCATTGGACCGGTACTACCTCGGCAAGAATCCCCGCGAAAAAGGTAATCACACTCATAAGACCCCATTGCATGCTGAAGATACTCATTACCCGTCCCCGGTATTCGGCATCCGCGTAAGCCTGCAGCAAGGTGCTTCCTATTGTCATGCGGAGTGTCTGACCCAGCCCGATAAAAACCATGATACCCAGTGAAAGGCCCCATATCGTCGAAAAGGAGAAAATGACTAACGCCGTACCTGCTATCAGGCCGCTGCCAAGCAGCAGCAGACCGCGTTTCTTGTTGGGTAAGGTGGTTAGTGTAATAGAGCCGACGAATGCCCCGACGCCCGCAATACTCATAAGTACACCCATTTTCGTTGCGCTCACTTTTAGGATATCATCTACGTATATCGGTAATAGCTGCACGTAGGGCATGGCCAATGCGGTGGCAACCAGGGAAAAAAGCAGGACAATCATTATCATTGAGTTCCGTCGGATATATTGAAAGCCTTTCCGAATTTCTCCCAGGATATTACCGCCCTCGCCTGTCGGTTGTCTGCCGCCTGGTATGGAAAGGATGAAAAACGCCCCGCAGATATAAAGTCCGGTCATCACGTAATATACGGCGTCGAAATTAAAACTGTCGATTAATCTGCCGGCTATATAGGGAGCTACGGCGGTCAGAATATTCATGCCCATCGTGTTGAAGGCTACCGCATTCATTAATTGTTCCCTGTCCACGATTTCCGCGATTATCGCCTGGAGCGCGGGCATCATGAATCCCATTAAGCTGCCCATGCATAACATGCCTGCTATAAGAACAAGCCATGAGCCGGGATTTTCCTGGCTGATATAACCGGAAGAGAGGGCCAAGGCAATACCCAGTGACACTATCGCAGAGCCTATTAAACCCGCGATTACAACCCGTTTTTTCGGTATCCGGTCGGCAATAGCCCCGCCGAATAGGGATACGAATATCATCGGGAATGCACTGATGAGAGCCATTGTTCCCAGCAGGGCGGGTGAACCGGTAAGACGGTACATTAGCAGTGGCCCCGTTATTATCTGCATGCTCAGCGAGGCAAACTGACACAGAGCACCTGGTAAATAACGACGGTAAGCCGGATTTTGTAATGAACGCAGCATTCGGAATCCGAATACGCCACTGCCGGTTTTACTGCGTTCTGATTCTTTCACGAGCTACTTCCAGGTAAAAATAGTATTGGGTACAAGTATTTTACTCCTAAATAAACTAAAGACTGCAATTATTATATCACGAAGCTATTGACCTTCCCTGAATTCTCTGTTATGGTTGCGCAAACCCGAAGAGAAGAAGGAGAGGTTCAATGTCTACTACTATTAAACAAGTAATTTATGGTTTCCTAGTCAAGCCGCCCGTCTACCATTCGCAGTGTCCTGGAGGCTGCTTGTGCTACCTGGTTATCGTGGGTAACCAGGATAATGGCGATTCCATATTCATCATTTAGTTGTTGTAATAGTGCCGTTATTTCTTTGGTGGTATTTGAGTCCAGATTTCCGGTTGGTTCATCGGCAAGTAGTAACAGCGGTTCATTTGCTAAAGCCCGGGCGATAGCCACCCGCTGGCTTTCTCCGGCTGAAAGTTCCTTCGGCTTGTGATGCATTCTATCGGCCAGGCCCAGTCTCTCTAACAATGTCTTTGCCCTCTCCAGTCGCTCCTTCTCCGGAATACGGGTTATCTCCATGGGGA
Organism: Dehalococcoidales bacterium; assembly: GCA_030615475.1. Classification (GTDB taxonomy): domain Bacteria; phylum Chloroflexota; class Dehalococcoidia; order Dehalococcoidales; family RBG-16-60-22; genus JAFGPF01. Next base: position 1,890 of record JAUWZF010000029.1, read on the forward strand.
AAGTAACGTTTTCGAGCGCCGTGAAAGTAGGCATTAGATTGAAAGTCTGGAAGATGAAACCCATCTGCTTCAGTCTCAGGTTATCCAGCTCGCCTTCTCTTAATTTGGATACGTCCCGCCCTTCAAATGAAATAGTGCCGCCGCTGGGCTGTTCCAGCAGGCCGATAAGATTAAGCAGTGTGGTTTTACCCGAACCAGAAGGGCCTGTAATACTGATGAACTCGCCTTTAGTAACCTTAAGGTTGATGCCATCCAGGGCCTTGATATCCTGGCCACCGAGGGTAAAAACCCTGCTTAAATTCTCAGTTTCAATAATTATTTCATTCATAGTGGAGAGCCTGTACAATATTAGTCTTTGATATTCGCCACGCCGGGTACAAGCCAGCCAGTGCCCCGACAACGATGGCAATACCAATACCGGTTAAAAAGATGCGTGCATTGACCAGTGGTGCAAAATAGGTCAGGCCAAAGAACTCGGCTAAAATGTAGGTTATTGCCAGGGAAAGCAGGTAGCCGCTGATACAGCCAATTACGCCGGCAATAAGGCTGGTTATCAGTGATTCAGTGATAACCAGCTGAAAAATAAAGCGGCGATGTACGCCTATAGCCCTCATCGTCCCGATTTCCTTAACCCGCTCACCAACGGCCATTATCATCGTCGAAAGAATGAAAAGAATACCGATAAGCAGGGCAACGGTCGACAAACCAACGTTAGCCGCTTCAACGATACCCATCAGGTCGGTGAATTTATCCACCATGGCTTCCTGAGTTTGGGCCGAGATAATGGGCCACGTGTCGCTTATTTCCCGGGCCGTTGCTTCTGCCTGCGAAATATCGTTCACCTTAACCGGTACAAAAGTGAGTTGGCCCGGCTTGGAATACGCTTCCTGCAAACCTTTGAGAGGAGTATATATCATACCATCATCCAGGCTACCACTGGATTTAAGAATGCCCACCACCTTGAATGATTTGCCCCTGAATTCCAGCGAACCACCCAGACTTAATTCAGCAACCATAGCTATTCCGGAGCCCGCTACGAGTGTATACTCATCACTATCCTCGATAAAACGGCCTTCGGCTAATTCTAAATAGGGAACAACTTCGGGGAAGTAGTCGGGGGTTACGCCGTATAACATTGGTATAGCCCCCGGTTTTTCGGGCATAAAATCCATCGGTATCGCCGTAAAAACGGGAAAGGTTGCTTTTACGTTGTCTACTTGTTCTATCTCGTCCAGCAGCTCCTCGGGGAAGCTGCCGACAAACGCAGCAACATCCGGGTAGGGATAGGCTTCGGCTTCCTTGGGGACGATGATGATATCAGCCCCTTGCTTGGCTATGGAATTTTCAAAGGAAACCATCAGACCCTCGCTGATACTCAGTATGGTCACCGTGAAGGCAATGGCAATACCGACGCCGATGATGGTGAGGATACTCCGGGCACGGCGGCGGGTTAGATTCCTGACAGCTAGTTTGGTAAGTAGCATTTGCTTAACATTGATACTACTACAATTTATGTGAGTGAGCAAATATTTGATATCAGGTCACACATTTTTCATGTCATTATATAGTGCGGAGTAATACCTGGTCTGTACGTATTGCCCTGTGGAATTTAAGGGGAAATACCCAGTGAAATTAGCTGTTTGCATGCTATTGTTTACTCACCGATTTATATTAAAATTAATTGGGTAAATATATCTATCTATAGCCACGATACAAAATGCATGGGACGGAAGTTGTGGAATATCGGGATGAGGCGAATAGATGTTTGAGAAAATAATCGTGCCGTTAGATTGTTCCAAACTTGCTGAGGCCGCGCTTCCTTACGCGGAGGAGCTGGGTGCGAAAATGCCTTCCGGTATATTCCTGCTGTCTGTTATCGGCTCTGAAGACCATGAAAAACTTAGGAATTACTATAATTACATCAAGAAAATCAAAGAGGCTACAAGTCACTATGCCGGAAAGTATATTGAAAATGAAAGTAGAGAATTGCTCGATGTAGCGACAGTACGTCGGACCGGAGACCCGGCCAAGAAGATTATCGAATATGCTCTCGAGATTGATTTTCCGTTAATAATCATGGCAAGCCACGGTCAGACCGGAATGAGCCGTTGGACCGTAGGCAGTGTTGCCGACAAAGTGGTCAGGGCCGGTAGCACGCAGGCGGTGATGCTCATCAGGGCCAATGATTCTCGTTCCGATATACGTGAAAAGCGATTATTAAGGAAGGCGCTGGTACCACTGGATGGTTCATTTAAAAGCGAATCAGTCATTCCCTATATCTGTAATATTGCCTTGAAACTTAAGATGGAACTGACCTTTCTTAAAGTAGTATCGCAAAATGGTAATTCCGAAGCAGACGCTAAAACTTACCTGCAAGATATGTGCAAAAAGATACAAGACATGGTTGATGTCGCCATCGATTATAAGGTCGGTGCTGGTTCGGTAGCCGAGACTATCATTGACCTTGCCGATGAACTAACCGTTGACCTTGTGGCCATGTCAACACGTGGTATGAATAGAAACAATCCTTTATCCCTGGGAAGTGTCGCCCAGAAGGTCTTTCTCGCGGGGAATACACCGCTGCTACTGATAAGAAAATAATTTTATCGTTACTTCGAGCCCTTGGCCCACGGTTCAAGTCCACCCGCTGCCGCTTAATATCTATTTATCGTATCACTTGCCAGCAGCTAATTTCTAAATCACTGCCTGCCCATACTCCGGCCCTGATGATTACTACTACTGAATCAGAGTCGTCTCTAGCCTTTGCCTCAATGGAATAGGGGACTGCTTCCATAATCCAGACTGTTTCAACATCTTCGCTCTGTGCTTCTACAAAGCCGTGACCTTCGATTCCCTCTATATCCGGCGGACCGCTGAGTTTAAAGCAATGATACTCTGTTTCACCTCCACTAATAGTGGGATGAGGTACATCATTATCCCACACAAGGGTTATGCCGGTCGCGGAAGAGCCGACAACAGAGGGTTCATTATTTAGAGGTTGTGTTACGTTACTGCTTGTTGAACCGGATACATGGTCCACATTCGGCGGGAAATCAATTATAATTTTGTCTATTTTCATAGTCTTGGTATGATTGTTGATTAATGACATAGTATAAGTATAATTACCTGAAACGTCATCGTAAGTAGCCGTAACGTTGACCGAGAGCCAATTTGAATGGTCCCCGGTCTGACCTATCGGCTCACCGGCTATGGTATCAACCTCGTCAATGATAATATCAACCGACAGTCCGTTTATATCGGTAATTTGATATGAATAGGGAAGAGAAGCAGGAGTATCGTTTTTTATCTTCCACAGGGCGTCTTCAACTCCGGCATCGGCAGCCAGTATTCCCTTAAATTCCTCCTCAGCCATCATTCCGGCATTCAGGTTCGTCGCTACATAGTTTATCGAGGGCACGATGAGAAGGCTGCCAACGGCAAACATAGCTAACACAGAGGGTAAAGCCACTCCATCCTGCCGTTTTATTATATATGATATTTTCTCTATTACTGCTTTCAGCATGTTACTAATTTAACCTCTTGGTGGCTCTGTATTCCTGTATGGAACTCTTCTGCCCCGAGCGGGTTTCAAGGCTCAAAATCCATGTATTATCCTGCTTGGAGAGGTTTGCCGAATAAAGGCTATACGCCACTGGTGATGTGATATTTTCTGTAACGGCACCATCTTTATCACGCTTTACCTGATTCCTTTGGACTTTCTTTAATGATTCAACATCATCAAGCCGTATATAGCGGATATTATAGGTATCACCGCTTGTCCATTCCTTCCAGTATATGGTAATGAATTCATCATCAACAGTTCCGGGGTCATCACCGGCAGTAATGTTCTCAGCCATCAGTGCATCCCGACTGAACCAACGGCCAAAAATATGCGCCTGTTGAGTCACTCTGGCGTGGTGCTCGTTACGCTCAGTACCCCAGATGACCTGTATGGTGGTCATTCCGGCACCAGCGGCAATTAGTGCCACTATGGCAACGGTAACGGCCAGACTTATTAAGCCAAATCCTTTTTCTTGTCGTCTCATCTTTCGATTTTGTATATGAAAGCGGAAAATACGTCCTTACCGTCATGTTGTACCGTAATTGTAACTTTCTGAATGCCATCATCTGGGTCGCGTAATGCTTCGACCACCGGGGTTTCTATGGACCATCCGCTCGGAATACTAAGCGTCGGGTCTATCGGATATTCCGTCACTGAATACGTATAATTACAGCTCTTAATATATTCAAACTCGTTGCGTGCAAGACTTTCGGCGGTTACCCGTTTATCGCCAACCAGATTAGCCTTAGTTGCTGTGCCTATGGAGCCTAAAAAAACAATGGCGACTGTCCCCAGTAGGGCTAGGGCCACAATGTTCTCTATAAGTGCAAAACCTCTACTATTGCCTTTCATGGCTCTACCTGAAAACGGGAGAATATGGAATAGTTATAGTGATTCCATACTTAATTATCCCATGTATAAAGGAAGACAACCAATAGTCTATTAGTCAATGATGCGGTAATATTTGGTACTACGTACTGTAAAGAGTGTTTATTACGTAACGGGGTCTATGGTTTTTCCGGTGGATTGGGCAACCGCTGCCGCTTATTTTTAGCCTTTACAGCTGCCCCTAAATTGCTTTTGCCCTTCCCCTTTTCTATAATTAGGGGAAATTCCCGGATTATTTCAGTGTAATGAAGTCGAAACTCAGCCCGTTTCTCTGGGGCGGCCTGGTAATGGTACTGGCTCTGGCGCTTACATTCTATGTAGCTGCCCGGGGGCAGGTATTTTTCGAAGAGAATCAGATTGTCTCCCCGGATATTTCTCTCGGCCCCATAATCGCTTATTTCTTCGGCGTGGTGGTTGTGCTGGCTCTGGTTCTCTTTTTCATCCCTCTGCGTTGGCTGCGTCTGATATTCCGGGCGCTATTTGCCCTGATGTTCGGCTATGGTGTGTTTATCGTCACCGGTCTGACCTGGCCGGTTGTGGTGGCCGGTCCTCTAGCGGTAATTGCCGGAATCGTCTGGCTGTTCTGGGCCAGAATCTGGCTGCACGACCTGCTCCTGCTCGTTGCCCTTTCCGGGTTGGGTTCGGTTATCGGCTTTCTTTTTTCGCCGTTAACCTTCATGATTTTTATGCTGATTATCGCCGTCTATGACGTTATAGCCGTGCGTTTCGGTTTCATGGTATGGATGGCGGATAAAATGTCCGAGTCCGATACGCTGCCCGCCTTTATTTTCCCCAGGCAAATCAGGGACTGGAGAATGGGACTGCGCAGCGTACGGTTCGGCGATTTGAGAAAGAAAGAATCCGATAAGCGCGAATATTCCATACTGGGTGGCGGCGATATAGGGATTCCTCTGATGCTGGCTGTTTCCGTGTTTTTCAAGGCCGGACTGGGCAGTGCTGCGCTTGTGGGCGTGTTTGCCCTGGTGGGACTTATGGGGGCTTTCCTGATTCAATTACTCTGGCTCAAGGATAAGCCCGTACCCGCATTACCGCCCATCGCCTTCGCTTCTCTCATCGGGTTTCTCATTACGGAGCTGGCTTGATTAAGAATGTCTCTTGCTACTATTATGGTAAAATGCGGGTGACTCGGTACTTTAGCGTAAATTAAGGTTAAGGAGGCTGGACTTGGAAGAGAAAATCGTCTATTTCGAGGAGCCGGGTATTGAGAACACGGAGGCGACCCTGCGCCTGGCTGAGGAGCGGGCTAAGGCTCGCGGCATCAAGAAGGTCATCCTTGCCTCGACGCGGGGTGAAGTGGCGCGCCTGGCGGCCAAGCAATGGGCTGACAGCGGTCTTAAAATCGTGGTGGTGCCCCACCAGTACGGGTTCATGGCCGGTCAGCGGTTCCCGGCGGAGCTGGTCTCGGAGCTTACTGAGCAGGGCCTTACCGTTCACTTCGGCACCATGTTATTTCATACCGAGAACCTGTATGGCATGGATACACCCAGAGTCATGGCCAATCTACTCCGCACATTCTGCCAGGGGATGAAAGTCTGCGTCGAGCTTATTTTCATGACTGTGGACGGCGGGCACGTGGCTCCCGGCGAGGAGGTAGTTGTCGTGGCGGGTACCGGGCGTGGGGCGGATACGGCGGTGGTGGCTATCGCGGCCCCTTCCACGCGCCTGGGCGAACTCCACATCACCGAAATTATCTGCAAGCTCCTCCAGACCAAGCAGGGAATGCCTCCGCCGATGCCTCCTCCGGAGAAGAAGCCTTAGGCACCTGCTGGTTGCAGGATACGCATAATATGATAATAAGAGTCCGCCCGCTGCCACTTTAAGTTTCCGGAGGTAAATATGATTATCACCACCAGGAGAATAAACATAGATACAAATGCATCGGCTGATGAGGCTTACGTCTCGGTTATTAATATCACCCCGAAAGTCCACCAGCAGGCCGCCGAGGAATACATTACCAATGGAATTGTTACCCTTTTTCTTCCTGGCACGACGGCCGCGCTGGCGACAATCGAATATGAAGAGGGACTGATTTCCGACTTCAAGAAAATCTGGTCGCGCCTCGTGCCCCGGGATATTGCCTACAAGCACAAGTTCCTCTGGGAAGAGAATAACGCCTATTCTCATGTTCGAGCTTCATTGATGGGCCCGTCTTTGGTTATTCCCATGGCCAATAAACGGTTGATACTGGGTCAGTACCAGGGAGTAGTCTTAATTGAATTTGATAATCGGGCTAGGTCGCGACAGGTTATCCTGCAATTCATGGGTGAATAATCGCTTTCTATTTTTCGGAAAAGAGAAATAGCATCATAAACATAGAAAAGGTGGACAGCTTCATTAGCAGGGCTTGAATTTAATGGCGGCGGGCGACATCGCCCGGGACGAGAAAGTGACTGCCAATCATGCTCGTCATTTTGTCGGGACTTGCCTCGCATACTTTCTTCACTGCCAGGAGCACTTTACCGGCGACCGTCTCATCCCAGAACCAGTCCTGAAGCACCTGGCTGGAAGCGCTGGCCTGGCCCGGTTGTGCCGTAATACCCTCGGTATAATAGGATTTTAAGTCCTCGGCGGCCAGTTTCAATGTATGTACCAGCGCTATATCATCGCGGGGGTTTTCCGGCTCATCGCCCTTAGCAAAGGCATAGATAAAATCACCCAGCACCTCCAGACCGATACCGCAGACGCCTAACGTGTAGCGTATACGCTGGTTCACTGCCATGTCGTACCAGGGACGCATGTCGGTCATCTCCCTGCGGAAGGCTACCTGTAGCCGGTCGGTCTCTCCGGATTCGACCGCGCTCTGGGCGAAATTCACCGGGCAGGCCAGCACCGTTATTTCATCGTTCTCCGGCTCGTCTTCGGGGAAATCGACCAGAATTGGTGG
>JAUWZF010000003.1 GCA_030615475.1 Dehalococcoidales bacterium
TGCCGGACTGTTTCTGTGTGTTGCCACTCTGGCCGCCTTACAGGAACGCCACGTGAGCGGCGAAGGGCAGTTCGTGGATATCAGCATGCTGGACTGCCAGGTAACCGCTCAGGAGAACGCCTTTGTCCGCTATCTTAATACTGGTGAGATACCCCGCGCTCTGGGCACGAGACACCCGGTCATGACGCCGTTTCAGGCCTTTCAGACTAAAGACGGCTATATCGCCGTGGCTCTCCGGGGTGGCATCAAAGACCAGTGGCCGCTTTTCTGTGCCGCCATTGACCGTGTCGATATCATTGACGACCCGCGATTCGGGGACGGCTGGATGCGCACCCAGAACTACAAGGTGCTGGAGCCGATATTAACTGACGCCATGAAAACCAGGACCACTCAGGAGTGGGTCATAGAGTTGGAACAGGCGGGCATACCCTGCGGCCCGGTGAATACCATCGAGCAGGCGGCCAGTGACCCTCAGATAGCCGCCAGGGATATGATTATTGATGTCCAGCACCCGGAGGCGGGCAAATTCAGGGTTGTCAATACACCTTTCAAATTCTCCAGGACGCCCTACAAGGTGGAACAGGCCTCTCCGGACCTGGGGCAGCACACTCAGGATGTCCTGAGCCGGCTACTGGGGATGACCCGTGAAGAGATTGGGACGCTAAAGGATTCGGGTGTGATTTAAGGTTGGACGAATTCAATGGCAAGTGGTGGCAAGAAACGCGTGATGCGTGTCAGCCTTTAATGGTCTTGAGCAATTCGTTTACATCTCTGGCTATGTTATCCAGGTCTTGCTGATTAGGTCGTCCCCTGATATCCCCCAGTCTGCCCTTGGTACTGTTCTCTTCAGAACCATGGAACTCTCCGACGACGTACCATTCTCCGGCCAGGTCAAATCCCAGGTGTTCAAGAAATTGCCCGAGGTATTTGCCCACCGGTATCGCTTCGTTTATGCCGGTGTGCGGCCCGGAATACGTGGTAAAAACCACTCCATATTTACCGCGAACCTTTGGTGAACCAAGCTTTATATAGTCGCGTTCGCGGTAATAGTTCATCTTGTCTTTGATATATTCCTGGACCGGCGCGGGCGGTTGCCACATGTGAGATGGCGCCCCGATGAAAACCAGGTCATATTCATGCAGGTCCTCGGCCCCGGCTTCTTTCACAGGTTTTAACACCGAATCTACACCGCTGTTTTTCAGCGTGTTATCAATGGTTTCGGCTACCTTTTTCGTGTTTCCCGTACCTGACCAGTAAATGATGAGTGCCTTCATAGCCGCCTCCTATTATTAGTCTAGGGATTCTGGGCTTCCTGGGCAAGTTCTTGAAGTATTCCCTTTTCCCATTGATTAAACTTCTCTCTACCGAGTGTATATGCCGTAAGCTCCCATTTCATTTCCTTCAGGTTCTGCGCTATCGTCGGCATCCAATTATAGGGGATAGATATCAGCACCCATCCCGGCTCGAACACCTCTCTTCCTATCGAACCGAAACCCAGCCCGGTAATATAGTAATTCACCTTGCCGGAGAGATACGGATAAACATAGAGCCAGGCGCACGAAAGGGCCGTTGATGTCTTGCTTTCATACATCTCGCCGGTCGAGTAGGTCATTGCCCTCAGCACGATTTCCGCCTGTCTGGCATTGGTCATCAGAATCAGGAGATCAGGCTCGAAGGTTATTTTGTCCAGCGGGGAGAAAACGACATAGTTTACGGTTCCTTTGGGCAGGCCGGGATTTACCTGAAAGAGCCTTTTGTTGGCGCGGGCGTCCTGAAAGATTTCCAGTTTTACTCCCAGTTCCCCACTTTCTGCGAAAGCAGGAGATTCGGCCATCATGCCCAGGGTTGCTTTTCCGAAGCAGTTCTCATTCTCTTTGGTGAAGTAAAAAGGGGCTCCTCTTTGTTGGGCTTCGACGAGCATCTCACAGAGAGCCAGGCTTTTGTCCAGCGGCTCTATGCCTTCCGGTTTGCGGAACAGGTACTTGACGCCTACTGGGGGCTTATCCAGATTTAGTTTGCCGAAGATGGACAGGTCGGTTTGCAGCGGTTTCATATTGACCTCCCATAGTGCCGGGTTCGCCCTTCTCTGCCAAGCCAGACTAACACGCCGTACTCACCCTGTCAATTTTGTCGGTGAACGCACCTTCTCGAATCTGGCAGCGGGGGTTGGATTATATTTAATTGACACGGATAAGTCTGGATTATAAAATCAGCCCATGAAGGTTCATTTCATACCGAAAACTCACCTGGGCAAGTGGTCGGCCTGGTTAATGGTCGCTTTCATCGTGTTTTTCGGGTTATTCTTTATTTTTGTGGCTTCAGGACAGCGGGGTGGTGCCACATTTTTCAGTAATCTTTGGCTAACAGTACCGATACTTCTGGCTGGGATTTCCGGTATATCTGCCTTTTTCACCGGAATTACCGGGGTCATAAAGAGCCGGGAGCGGTCCATTCTTGTCTATCTGGCCATACTAATCGGGCTTATCGTTCTCCTTTTCTGTCTTGCTGAAATTATATTCCCACATTAGCAAAATGCTGGTAAAAATAAAAAATCCTCCGAATTTTCTCACTGATTCGGGGATTTTTAAAAAGTCGGAGGTTCTGCAGATTAAGTCTGCGGTTACTTTCCCGCAGGACCCGCGTCAGGCCCTTTAGAGACAGCGGATCGCACGCTGGGATCAGCATAGAGGTGGCATTTGACCCGTTGTTGCCCTATTTCCCTTACCTCCGGCACGTCTTTCGAGCATTTATCCGTGGCCTCAACACAGCGCGTGTGGAACCGGCACCCGGGGGGAGGGTTCAACGGCGAAGGCATCTCGCCGCTCAAAATTATCTTTTCTACGCCCTTGTCCTCATCCTCGGGCAGTGTCAACATAGATGCTGATATCAATGCCCTTGTGTACGGATGCAAAGGCCGCGTAAATAGCTCCTCTGCCTCTCCGAATTCCACTATCTCCCCCAGATACATTATGGCCACGGTGTGGCTCATAAAACGCACCGTTGCCAGGTTATGCGCGATAACCAGATAGCTCAAATTGTACTGGTCTTGAAGGTCTTTCAGCAGATTCATAATCTGTGCCCGAATCGATACATCCAGGGCCGACACGGGCTCATCCAGCACGATGAGGTCAGGGTTCAATGCCAGGGCACGCGCCACCGCAATCCGCTGTCGCTGCCCGCCGCTGAACTCATGCGGGTAGTAATCGACTTGATTCGGTGCGAGCCCCACCTGATCGAGTATCTCCAGCACCCTGCTCCGAATCTCCTCCTTCGTTCGTTTTGTATTCACAACCAGCGGCTCGGCGATAATATCTCTCACCCGCATCCTCGGGTTCATGGAGCTCCACGGATTCTGCTGTACCGACTGTACCCTTGGCCGATACTCCATTTTCAGTTGCGACTTGGAAAATCGGTAGATATCCTTGCCTTCGAAGAGAATACTCCCGGAAGTCAATTTCTCCAGCAGCAGTACCGCCTTGGCCACGGTCGTCTTGCCGGCACCCGATTCTCCTACGAGGCTCAAAGTCTTGCCCCGTTCTATCGTGAATGATATGCCGTCTACAGCCCTTACCCAACCGATAGTGCGCTGGAGAAGGCCCTTGGTAACAGGGTAGTACTTCTTAAGGTCGCGCGCTTCCAATATTACATCTGTCATGGTCTACTTCACTTTCCAACAAGATACAGAGTGCCCATCGCTTATTTCCACTATGGGGGGCTGTTGCTTATGGCAAATCTCCTGTACGTCGGGGCAGCGAGGGGCGAACCGGCAGCCGGGAGGCAAGTCCAGCAGTGAGGGAGGCTGCCCTTCAATCGAGTAAAGCCGGTCATCCTTCCGGTCCAGGCGTGGCACAGAATGAATGAGAGCACTGGTGTAAGGGTGCTTGGGCGCTTTGAATATAGTGCTGGTCGCAGCTGTCTCCACGATTTTGCCCGCGTACATCACGGCTACCCGCTGGCATATATTGGCCACTACCCCGAAGTCATGGGTAATAAAGATGATGGCCACATCCGTCTGCTTCTGGATATCCTTAAAGAGGGCTATGTATTGGGCCTGTATGGTGGCGTCAAGAGCGGTGGTGGGCTCATCGGCAATCAGCAAGCGTGGACGGCAGGACATCGCGATGGATCCCACTACCCGCTGCCTCATCCCGCCGCTCATCTGAAAAGGATAATCCCGGATACGCATCTCGGGCGCCGGAATCCTCAGCAACCGCAGCGCCGAAATGACTTCATCCTCAACCTTGTCATCGCGAAGGCCCTGGTGCAGTCGCACCGATTCACCTATCTGATTGCCGACGGTATAGACCGGGTTGAGCGAAGTCATCGGGTCCTGGAGAATCATCGATATCATCTTCCCGCGATACGCCCTCATCTCCTTCTTACTCAGCTCCATGAGGTTCGTTCCGTCCAGGATAATCTTTCCGCCAACTATCCTGCCCGCAGGCTCCGGAAGCAAGCGAAGAATCGACAGGCCGGTTACTGTCTTCCCGCAAGCGGATTCACCGACCAGGCCGAAGGTCTCTCCCTCATGCACGTAGAAGCTGATCCCGTCGACGGCCTTGAACTCGCCCGCCCGGGTGAAGAAAGAGGTGCACAGGTCCTCTACTTGAAGAAGTATTTTGCTCATAATTGTCTTAACCTCGGGTCCATTTTATCACGAATCCAGTCGCCAAGGAAATTACCGGACATTACCACCGCCCCGATGGCAATGCCGGGGAACGTGGAAATCCACCAGGCCCTGTCAAGGTCGTTTCTCCCGTCGGCCACCATGGAACCCCACGATGCGGTTGGCGCGGAAATGCCGATTCCAAGGTAACTTAACATAGATTCTGCCAGAATCATCATACCCACGGCCAGCGTCATGATTACTATCAGCGAATTGAGAACGTTCGGGAAAATATGTCTAAGCATAATTCTCGAGGTGGAAGCGCCGTTGACGCGCGCCTGCGCCACGAAGTCAGACTGGCGTATTCGAAGGGATTCTCCCCGGGTCAGGCGTGCGTAGCCGGCCCAGCCAAGTGCTGACAAAGCAATCACCACAGTCATATAACCCGGACCGATAATGGTGGCCAGCAGCAAAGCCAGAATAAGACCGGGAAATGATAAAGCCACATCGACTACCCTCATGATAAAGCCTTCGATACGCCCTCCCAGGTAGCCCGCCGTTATCCCCAGTATCGTACCGATGGTGGCGGTAATAAATATAACCAGCAACGAGACACTGAGAGAGACCCTGGCGCCGTGAATAACACGACTCAGGACGTCCCGCCCGAGGTTATCTGTTCCAAGAAGATGTTCCGTACTACCGCCTTCTATAAAGGCGGGTGGAAGGCGCCTTTCCTTTAACACTTGATCGTTAGGGTGATAGGGTGACAGACCGACATCGGGTAAACCAATCCAGGCCAGGTCGGCAAATATCGCCGTTAAAAACATCAGGGCCAATACGGTTGCCGGGATAACCAGCGATAGACCCCTGAGAATCCGCGCTCCCCGCGAAAGGCCCGAAATCCTGGGCCTGGTCTTGTCTTCTATGTTCGGCATTATACTCAGCATACTTAAAAGTCCCTATGACTTCTCGTATCTAATCTGCGGGTCGACGTAAGCGTAGGAAATGTCTACCAGCAGGTTTATCCCGAGAACCATGACTGCCGTTAATATGGTAATGGCCTGTACTACGGTGAAGTCGCGGGCAAAAGTCGCCTCGACTATCATCCTGCCCATACCGGGCCAGTTGAATATGGTCTCCGTGATTACCGCGCCGAGGACCAATCCGGGGATTATCAGGCCGAGTGTCGTCAGCGGCGTTATCAGCGCATTCCTCAGGGCATGCTTCCAGATAACAGTCTTCTCGGGAAGTCCCTTGATTCTCGCCAGCTTGACATATTCGCTTTCGAGGACGTCCAGCATGCTGGACCGGACCAGACGCATCATACCCGGCAGCGTGAAGAAAACCATGGTACCGACCGGCAGCACATAGTGAGCCGGGGTAGCCATGCCGGCGACCGGCAATATCTGCCAGTACACCGCAAAGACCAGCACGGCCATGATAGCCACCCAGAAGCCCGGCAGCGCCTGCCCCAGAATAGCCATGAACTTCACCCCCTGGTCCCAGAACGTATCGCGGCGTGTCGCCGCCAGGACCCCCAGAGCGAGTGCCAGCGTCATGCCTATGGCGAACGCGGGGAGGGTTAATTTAAGGGTATTGGGCAGCGACTCTTTTATCATATCAATTACCGGTCGCTGTTTGAGGAGCGAAGTGCCGAGGTCGCCCTGGGCCAGGTCACCCATGTAAACGATAAATTGCTCACCGTATGACTTGTCCAGTCCCAGCCGGACCTTCATTGCTTCGTATTGTCCCTCCGTCATATTGGGATTCTTTAACAGTTCCAGGGGGTCGCCGGCGGCACGGACCAGGAAAAAGACCATTACTGCAATACCGATAATGGCTACGACTGCCTGTAACAGCCTTATTATGATGAAACGCGTCATCTATTATGTTCCTTAGTGGTTAGAACGACTTCGGATGGCCCTCATATACTCTGGCACATTGTGCTGCTTCTGGTTGTCCCAGCTTATATGAGGAACATCAACGCATCGGCTATCTTACCATACCTTAAGGGATTTTTTAAACTTTTTCTATCATACAGGCGCATTATCAAAAGTGTCAAACAATCTTGCCCTTAAGCGGGTTGCTTTTTTCTTCAGATGTAATTTTTCTTTATTAACAGCGGCAGGAGGCGCAGGTCATTACTCGGAGAAATATGGAACAATTCTTTATACGCAGGGTCTCCGGGGGAGGTGTATAACCCCACCCCGGAAACCGCGTTGCGTATTAACTTACCTCTGGCAGTAAAATACTACCTTATTACGGGTGCGTAACGTAGTTCACACAGTCATAGTAGCCGGCCAACCACGTTCTATCGGTCCATTCTCCCAGTTCCGGGCCATAGACCATCATGGTTTCTACCTCAGCGACACCGATATCTACGTACAGGGTACGTGCATGCGCACAGAACGCCGCATAATACTCCGCCGCCTTAACGGGGTCAAGCTCCGTGGTCGCCTGTTCGTAGAGGTAATCCGCCACCGGGTCGTTGGCGGTGTTGTGGGTGCCTACCGACGTGAACATGTTGGCGGCATGGTAGGTGGTGTTATAGTAACCTCCGAATGCCCAGGTGAATATCCAGCCTACATTCGGATCGCCCGGCTGCAACCTGGCGAAGCTGAAGAAATAGCCGCCGAACACGGTTTGGTCAACAATCTCTATCTCAACCTGAAGGCCGGCCTCCTGCCAGTAGCCCATGAGCATCAGGATGTAATCCTGTCCGGCGGCGGTCGAGTAGATATGGATGGTGGGGTCTTCCCAGGCGTCCGGATACCCGGCTTCGGCAAGCAGCGCCATGGCTTTATCAAGGTCGTATGGGTCAGCCTCCAGCGCATCGCTCCATCCGTAGCTCCCCGGATACATGAACCAGTGGCCTCCCGGCTTGGCGAAACCCTGGTACCACTCGTCGCAAATCTCCTGGCGGTTGAGGGAGTAGGACATGGCCTGGCGGACGCGGATGTCGTGCACCGGCCCGGCTTCCGGCATCCAGGTGCCCTGGATATTGAAGTTGGATACGCCGGGGAACCCGATGGACACCGTTCGATACCCCTCGTCCATCAGTTCGGTCAACCTGTCATAGTTTAGGCCGATGCAGATATCAATCTCACCCCTCTTGAACATGGCAACCCGGGTAGCTTCTTCCGGCACCTGGAAAACCTCGAGATACTGGAACTTGGGTACTTCACCCCAGTATTCCGTGTTCGCTTCAACTTTCCAGCTTGTTTCCGGAATTTTTTCGACGAACTTCCAGGGTCCCGACCCCATCGGTTGCAGGCGGTATTCTTCCATGCCGAGTTCCTCGTAATAGTTCTTGGGCAGTATCCGCGTCCAGGCGAAAACTACAGCCTGGGCCGGCTCGGGACGGGCGCTCACAAACTGATAGGTGTAGTCATCGACGACGATAGAGTCGGCCTTGTTGTAGGCTTCGCTGATGTACCAGGACCATGGATTCGTCGAAAGACTCATATCACCGAAGCGGTCGACGGAGAACTTGACGTCGTGGGCTGTCAGCGGGTCGCCGTTGTGCCATTTGATGTCCTTGCGGATATTGAAAGTCCAGGTACTTCCATCAAGTGACCAGCTTTCGGCTACCCAGGGAATAATGACCCCATCGGCGTCATAGGTGAGCAGGGAGTCGTATATGCACCAGCCAATGAACGACTCGTAGTAGACCGGGTCGGTCGATTCCCAGCCGAAATCCACTTCGGCAACGCGTATCGTGCCTGTAGGAGCCGGCGGTCCCGGTTCCGGTTCCGGTGCCGGGGTCGGCTCTGGTTCCGGCGTCGGGGTTGGTTCTGGTTCCGGTGTCGGTGCCGGCGTTGGTGCTGGTGTCGGCGCTGGCGTTGGTTCTGGCTCGGCACAACTGCCAAAAACCATGCCGACTGCAAGTATGATGATTAACGGGATTAGGAATAGTCTTTTCATTTTTCCCTCCTCTTGAGTATTGGGTTCGTACTTAGATATTCTACTTTTTGCTTAATAATAACCCCTCCTAACTCATTTAGATTTGGGGGTTTCCCCATTGTGCTCCATAAATACGGGCAGAATTACCCGTGTTCTGGTGTACATTACCATATATGACAAGTATTATACGAGATTAAATATAATATATTCTACATTTCCAGAAATGTCAACCGTGGGTTATACCGGTACTGCCATTTAGATATTGATACCCTTGTTAATTACATAATCCAGCCACTGAAATGGTGCAGGGATGAAGAAATTTTACTGATACGCATCGGTACCATTACCCCTGAAAAAAATAGAACTTCCACCAGGGAAGTCCTATGTGTTGACAAAATTGGTAGCGGGGGTTGGATTTGAACCAACGACCTCCGGGTTATGAGCCCGACGAGCTACCACTGCTCTACCCCGCGTTGAGATGCACCTTTAAGTATAGACCCCGGAGAATAAAGTGTCAACCCTGGGACAGCTGCTGACGCTTGCGGTAGTTCTCTATAAAGCGCCGGGCAAACCTGTCGCGACCCAGAATAAGGTCGGTCGCCAGTACCGATGGTTTTACCTTGGCGGCATCGACGATTAATGCCGTGGCGCCGGCGGCGATAACCATGGACACCCAGGCGTTATTGATTACGGGGCGGTCCGGCATGCCGAAGGAGATGTTGCTGGCGCCCATGGTCATGTTCACCCCCAGCTCCTCCCTGATGCGGCGGATGGCCTCCAGAACGTCCTTGCCGGAATTCGCCTCGGCGCCGATGGCAAAGGCCAGGACATCGATAACCACGTCTTCGCGGGGGACACCGGCTTTCTCCGCGCTTTCGACGATTTTGTGGGCGATGGCCACACGGCGGTCGGCATTCTTGGGAATACCTTCGTCGTCCTGCACCAGGCCGACGACGGCCGCGCCGTACTCTTTAACGAGGGGCAAGATTCTCTTAAGGGAGTGTGCCTCTCCGCTGACGGAGTTGATAAGCGGCTTGCCCTTGTAGACCTTGAGAGCGGCTTCTATAGCGTCTGTGTTGGGGCTGTCGATGCAAATGGGGGCGTCTACCGCTTCCATCACCACTTTCACCGCCTTCGGCAGGGTGGCAACATCATCCACGCCGGGAGCGTTCACGTTAATATCGATAATATCTGCCCCGGCCTCAACCTGCTCGATAGCCTCTTTGCGGACAATCTCAAGGTCGCCCGCCTTCAAGGCCTCGGCCAGCTTCTTTTTACCGGTGGGATTGATGCGCTCGCCGATGAGTGCTGTCGGGCGGTCAATGGCGATAATAACTTCCTTCCTGGCGCTTGATACTTTGGTTTCCATTAGTCTATACTCCTAACTTATTTATAGGCACCGTATTCTTTAGCGGCTTCCATCATGGCTCGCAGATTGTCCGGGTTGCCTTCGTTGATGCCGGCCGCCCCGCTCAATATATAGCCACCGCCCGGGGCGCAGACCTCAATAAGTTTGCGGCAGTATTCCTTGACATCCTCCGGAGTGCCCGTATGCATCACCGAAGCAGGCACATTACCGGCAATACAGGCAGAGTCGCCGAGAACCTCGTTAGCTCTGGCCATATCTATGTCCTCGAAACTCCATAACATCGAGCCCCTGGGCAAGTCCCTGATAATTTCAAGTCGTGCCCCGTACCTGCCCTCGGCGAAGGGAAACGGTACGATGCCCTCATTAATGATACCGAGGAGCACCTTTTTAAAGGTAGGCCAGTAGAAGGTCTCGAACTGCCTGGTGGACATGAAGGTCTCGTCGCCTTTGTGCAGCGGCATGAAGGTCACCGGGCACCCGGAGGCATTAGCCGCCGCCACGGCCGACCTGACAGCCATGGGCGTTAGTTTCTCCATAGCTTCGTGGAGTTTGTCCGGCTGGCGGTACATGTCCATGATGGCCCCCTGGGTGCCCCGGAGCATGTCAGCAATCATGTCAAAGGGGGCACCACCCATGCCGCCACCCCTGAGGTTGGGCACTCCAGCAGCAAGAATGGCCTGGCTTACTTCGCCAATGACCGCCTGCCATTTGATGGTCTCTTTACCAGCCTCAATCATAATCTTAAAGGCAGCCTCAACGTCCGGGTTACCCAAAGCAGCGTAACTACCAATGGCTACTCCCATCATGCCCGAAAAGGGGGACAACTTGCGGAAAGGCTCAAAGGCACCCACAGTCCGCGGTAGAAAGTACCGCCACCAGAAATCAGAGGGATTGCCCATGAAAGCATCATACTCATCCGCCTTCATGTACTCCTGTTCAACGAACTGATATATAGACGAGTTCGCGGGCAGGCCATGACCCGGCCACTTATGCAGCCTGTGGTCGGTCATCTCCAACACCTTACCCGGAAAAACGAGGCCAGGACCGGTGAACGAATCCATATCAAATTCATCGACGAATTTAAGCCAAGCCTCCTTTAACTTGTCGTAATCATACATGACCGTCCCGAGGTTATAACCCGCGTAGTGAGCCGGGAAAAACCCCGAAGGCAGTAGCACCGGAACGCGGTCGGGCTCCTCCAGCTTGATGGCTTTAATAAATCTCGTGGCACGCTCTTTATAGAGCTTTTCGGCTTCCGCGCTGGCGAATTTAACATCGGGCGAAAGCCAGCGTTTAAACCGCTCCTCCCGTTTTTGTTGCCAGGTCAGCTCCGCCCAGTTATCCGGTCTTTGAAACACTGTTTACCAAGCCTCCGTTTATTTTTTATAGACACCGTATTCCTTGGCGGCATCCATCATGGCGTGCAGGTTTTCCATGTTCCCCTTATCGATGCTGGCGCCGCCGCCCAGAACATAACCCCCGCCGGGGGCGCAGTCCTCGATGAGCTTGCGGCAGGTTTCTGTTACCTGCTCGACAGTGCCGGTCATCATTATCGAGGTGGGCACATTGCCGACGATGCAGGAGACATTGCCCAGTATCTTTTTCGCCTCGGCCATATCGGTCTGGTCAAACCACCACATGACGCCGCTTTTAGGTGTATCTGTAATCTGCTTGAGCCGGTTGGTATATTTGCCCTCGGCGAAGGGCATCGGCACCAGCCCTTCGTCAATCATTGCCAGGAAGACGGCCCGCAGCGTAGGCCAGTAAAACTCTTCGAACTGCTTATCGGACATGAAGGTATCATCGCCCTTGTGCAGGGGCATCATGCAGACGGGTGAAGCGGTCATCGGGAAATTCTTAATCTGCGAGGTTACCAGTTTCAGCTGGAACTCCATGGCCTCGTGCAATTTTTCAGGCTGACGGAACATGTCCATGACGATGCCGTGGGTACCCCGCAGCATATCGGCAAAGGTATCGAAGGGGGCGCCGGCCATGATGCCGCCGCCGAACAGGGAGGGGTATCCGCGGGATAGCACGATCCTGGATATTTCCTGGTTGGCCGCCTGATGTTTATGGTATTCTCCTTCCAGGTCCATCAGCGTCTGAAACGTTTTACGAATATCCGGATCCGCCATTACGCCCACCCACATATCCGCCCACATATAGCGGAGCGGCGGCAGCGTCCGGAACGACTCGAAGATCCCCACGGTGCGCGGCAGCATTGTCCTGAGATGATAGTCGGTTGGGTCCGTCATATACGCATCGTATTCGTCGGCCATCATGTACTCGCCCTCGATAACCTGGTTCATCGACGCATCATCGGGCAGGCCCAGGCCGGGCAACATAGTGATTTTACTTGCCATCGCTTCGGCTATCTTCCCCGAGGGCACCAGCAGGGGCCCGTTGAAGGTATCCATGTCCCCAAAATCGTCCATGTATTTAATCCAGGCCTGCTTCGCCGCAGGGTAGTCGTACATTACCGTGCGGAAGTTTATTCCCACGTAATAGGCTGGATAATTTCCGTGCGGCAGCATCACCGGCACGCGGTCGGGCTCCTCCAGCTTGATGGCTTTGATAAATCTGGTCACCCTTTCCTTGTAGAGCTTTTCGGCCCCGGGGCTGACGAACTTCACGTCAGGCGGCTTGAGCCAGTGTTTGAACCGCTCCTCCCGTTTTTCCTCCCAGGTCATATCTGCCCATTGCTTTTCCATAATCATCCTCCGGAGTATAAATAATTCTTACTATCAGCAGGATTAGTACTATCCCAGGTGAGTGCCACGGGTCAGTTACTCGGAATGCCTGTTTATTTATAGACGCCGTATTCCTTGGCAGCTTCTATTATGGCTTGCAGGTTTGCCGGGTCGCACTTATCGATGCCGGACCCCAGCGAGAGGATATAGCCGCCGCCGGGGGCGCAGACCTCGATGAGCTTACGGCAATACTCTTTAATGGCCTTGGGCGTTTGCGTATAAAGCTGTGACGCCAGCACGTTACCGGCGATGCAGGCGGAATCGCCGAGGATTTTCTTGGCTTTGAACATATCCGTCTTCTCCATAGTCCACACGACCGAGGCCCTGGGCAGGTCCTTGATTATCTCCAGGCGGGTATTATAGCTGCCGTCGATAACCATCATCGGCACGAGTCCCTCGTTAATCAGGCCCAGGAGAAGCTTGCGGAATGTGGGCCAGTAGAACTTCTCGAACTGCTTGACGGACATAAAAACATCGTCGCCTTTATGCATCGGGATAAATATTATCGGGCTGAGGGAGACATTGGCCATATTCAACGCCGATTCGAGACTCTGCTGCGTTATAACCTCCAGGGCTTCGAGGAGCTTTTCCGGCTGCCGGTACATGTCCATGACAGAACCGTGGGTGCCCCTGAGCATATCGGCAACGGTGTCAAAGGGCGCCAGCGCCATACCGCCCATCGATGGCGGGAATCCCTCTTCCAGGGAGATTTGGCTGCATTCAGCCATAATTTTCTGGAATCTGGCGTTCTCCTGGCTGGCTTTCCAGATAGCCTTGAACGATTTCTGGAAAGCCGGGTCCTGGCACATGGCCATGAGCTGCTGGGGCAGGCCCTGGTAGGAGGAAAGCGAGGGGATACTGGCGAAAGGCTCGAAGACGCCCCACGCCCGCGGTAAAAAGTACCGCAGGCCGAAGTCGAACGGGTCTTTCATGAACAGGTCATACTCGTCGGCTTGCATGTACTCTTTTTCAATAAACTGTTGCATGGTCTGGTTTGACGGCAGGCCATGTCCCGGCCACTTGAATATCTTGTAATCAAGGATTTCATAGACTTTTCCCGAGAAGAAGCCGGGGCCATCAGCCGAGTCCACATCATAATCCTGGAGAAATTTAATCCAGGCCGGTTTTATTTTTGTATAGTCATACAGGACTTCTTCGAGGGTAAGCCCGGCATTGTAGGCTACAATGGAGCCGGCCGGTATATGGACCGGAACACGGTCCGGTATCTCCATCTTGATGGCTTTCATCACCCGGGTGGCGCGGGCTTTGTATTTTTTCTCGGCTTCCGGACTGCTGAACTTAACTCCGGTTGGATTCAGCCACTTCTTAAACCGCTCCTCGCGCCTTTCCTCCCAGGACATATCCGCCCATTGTTTTTCCATTTTTCTCCTTTTAGGGATAAGCGGCCTTTCTGTATGCCAGTCCTACACGGATGAAGGGTGGAAAGTTACAGCCAGGATACTGCCAACCAGTGAAAGGCCGATGTCCTTTATTTATATACGCCGTATTCTTTTGCAGCGTCCATCATGGCAGTCAGATTAGCGGGGTCGCCTTCATCAACCATAGCTCCCCCGGCCAGTATGTAACCGCCGCCCTTACCGCAGACCTCGATGAGCTTGCGGCAGTGTTCCTTGACCTGCTGGGGCGTACCGGTCATTATCAGCGAAGTGGGTACATTGCCGATGATACAGGCCTTATCACCGAGGACTTCCTTGGCTCTAAAGATATCGGTCTGGTCAAAATACCAGGCCACCGCCCCCCCAGGTAATTCCCTGACAATATCCAGGCGCTGGTTATAGCTGCCCTCAGCAAAGAGCATAGGCATAATACCATCTTCAACAAGAGCCATGACAACCTTCTTCAAGCTGGGCCAGTAGAAGGTCTCGAACTGCTTTCCCGACATAAAACCGTCAGCGCCTTTATGCAGCGGCATCATTACTATAGGCGGACCGGAGTCGCTCACGGATGATTTAGCCGAAGCAATGGTCAGGGGCGTTATTCTTTCCATAGCCTCATGGAGCTTGTCCGGCCGCTGGAACATGTCCATCATTATGCCCTGGGTACCCCTGAGCGTATCGCCGAGGGTATCAAAGGGCGCCTTGGCCAGACCACCTATTATGCTGGGAAATCCCAGTTCCAGTGCCTCATTGATGACACTACCGATGGCTTCCGCCCACTTTATACTTTCTCTGCCGGCCTCCAGTAGAGCTTCAAACGCAGCCTGAACATCGGGAATGCCGAACGGTACGAAAGACATGATGGCGATTTCTTCTATAGATGTAAACGGTGGAATATTCCGGAAGGGTTCAAAGGCACCGAACACGCGCGGTAAATACGTTCTCAGCCAGAAGTTAGACGGGTCTTGGATAAGGTCATCGTATTCATCCGCCTTCATGTATTCGCCCTCAACACACTGGTAAGATAGCGTATCCGTGGACAGCCCGTGGCCGGGCCACTTGTAGAGCTTGTAATCGACAACTTCCAGGGCTTTCCCGGAAGGAACAAAGACAGGACCCATGTAAGTATCCATATCGCCGAATTCATGGAGGAATTTACGCCATGCCTGCTTTAGTTTAGTAGAATCATACATGACCTCATGGAGCGTCATGCCGGCGTAACTGGCGGCAAACAGACTGACCGGTATATTGCACGGGACCCGGTCAGGCTTCTGTAACTGGAAAGCCCTGCCTAACCTGGTAACCCTTTCCCGGTAAGCCTTCCTGGCTTCCGGGCTGGTGAATTTTATATCAGACGCAGACATCCACGCTTTGAAGCGTTCCTCCCGTTTTTCGTCTGGGGTCAACTCCGCCCATTCTTTGGCCATTTTACTTTGCACCAATCCACTGCTTGGCCAGAGCTACCGCCGCCATGGCGTCTTTACCGAAGGCATCGGCCTTGGCGTATTTCCTCACCTCTTCGTCCATCTGGCCGCCGCCTATCATTATTTTGATATCTTTCCTCAGGCCGGCCTTATCCAGAGCCTCAACGGTCTCTTCCATGGCGTCAAAGGCAGGGGTCAGGAATCCGCTTAACCCCACGATCGGGGCATTGGTCTCTTTCACTTTATCCACGAATTTTTCCTTGGGAACATCGACACCCAGATTATGAACCTCGAAACCGTTGACATCCAGCATGAAGTCGACGATATTCAGGCCGATATCGTGAATGTCTCCGGCAACCGTGCCGAGGACAATTGTACCGAGGCGCTTGGTTTCCACTGCCTTGGTGAGATGCGGTTTCACCATCTCGGTTACCTGCTTGAGAAGCTCGCCGGAGAAGACGAGCTCCGGTAAAAAGTACTCGCCGTCAGCAAAACGTTTGCCCACGACTTCCATACCCTTTCGGCTGTCTTCCAGTATTTTTATCGGGTCTTCACCGGATTCAATCCTCTCTTTAGTCAGCTTGAGGACCTCGTCCTCTTTTAAATCAGCGAGCAGATTAGCAAAATCTCCGGACATACTGTAATCCTCCTTAGTTATTTATTGATGGTATACCTGCAAAAGAATCGTTTTGCAGTATTCTGTCTGGAAGGTGACTCACTCAGGGCGAGTATATCAAC
>JAUWZF010000221.1 GCA_030615475.1 Dehalococcoidales bacterium
AGCCGCAGGCGTTTCGCTACCAGCGGAAGTTTAAGGAGACCTTCAACCCCAACGACCTCGGTGATGGCTATTACCGGACCCTGGACGAACCGAGTGAATAACATTGCCTGACCGGAAGCTTAACCCTCTGTGATACACCCTGGTGGTATACGATGATTGTTTAACAATTGTTTGGCGTCATTCCCGGGGAAACGGGAATCCAGCGGGGGTGGTCTGGATTCCCGGGTCAAGCCTTCAGGCTGAATCAGGCTGAAGCCCGAGAATGACATTATTAAACACTCTCGCATATAATAATTGACACGTAATACAGATAAAATCTAATGAGGAGGAGTTTTTAAAAATGGCTCTTCTGGAAGAACCGATCAAAGAGGTCAGAACCCTTAAAAACTATATCAACGGGGAGTGGGTAGAATCCAAGGGTGAGGTCGTCGACGTGGTAAATCCTGCTACTTACAAGACAATTGCTAGAGTTCCCATCTCGACCGGCGAAGAGATGGATGCCGCCGTAGAAGCTGCCAAGGAGGCCTTCCCCGACTGGCGGAGAACGACTCCGGTAGCCAGGGCGAGGTATCTCTTCCGGTTGAAAGAGTTACTGGAAGAAAATTTCGAGGAAGTAAGCCGAATCCAGACACAGGAGCACGGTAAGACTATAGATGAGTCAAGAGGCGAGACCCGGCGCGGCATCGAAAACGTTGAGGTTGCCTGCGGTATACCTACTTTAATGCAGGGATATTATTCGGAGGATATTGCTTACGGCATAGACGAGTGGGTAATTCCCACCCCCCTGGGAGTTTTCGGCATTATAGGTCCTTTTAACTTCCCGTTTATGATTCCGCTCTGGTCGGCGCCGTACGCGGTGGCTACCGGTAACTGCGTGATAATAAAACCCTCCAGCGAAGTTCCCAACAGTCAGACCAGGCTGGCTGAGTTGGCCGAAGAAGCCGGATTCCCGCCGGGGGTATGGAACATGGTGCACGGTGGCAGAAGTGTGGTAACCAGTATGCTGGAGCACCCGGACATTGTCGGCATAACCTTCGTCGGGTCCACCCCTACCGGAAGAGATGTTATCTACAGGAGATGCGGCGAGACAGGTAAAAGGGTTATCGCTCAATGCGGCGCCAAGAACTTCATGACCATCATGCCCGACTGCGATGTAGATAGGACCCTCGCAGCCATGATGACCTCGTTTTTCGGTAATGCCGGTCAGCGATGTTTATCAGCCGCCAATGCTGTCATTGTCGGTGAAGACGATGCATTCTACAAGAGTTTCGTGGATAGGGTTGTCGAACAGACCTCCAACATAAAAATTGGTTATGGACTTGATGAGTCGGTGCAGATGGGGCCGGTACGTGACAAGGAGAAGAAGGCAAGAATCATAGAATATATAGAGAGCGGTATTAAACAGGGGGCGAAACTCAGACTCGATGGCAGAAAAAATATCAAGATTTCAGGCGACTATCCGGGAACATGTTTTCTCGGCCCGACTATCTTCGAGGACGTCTCACCGGATATGAAAATAGGCTCCGAAGAAATCTTCGGGCCGGTAATGTCCATCATGCGGGTGAAAGACCTTAATGAAGCGATAGAAGTAAGCAATGCCAACGCGTTTGGCAATGGCAACTCTATCTTTACGACAGATGGTAAAAGCGCCAGAGAGTATCAGTACAATATAACCAGCGGCAATGTGGGTATCAATATCGGGATAACAGCACCTATGGCCTTCTTCCCCTTCAGCGGCATGAAGGACTCGTTCTACGGAGTTTTGCACACGCAGGGACGGGAAGCGGTGCGCTTCTTCACGGAAAGCAAAGTTATTATTCAAAGGTGGTTTTAATAACGGGGGTTAACTGCAGATGATATTACACACAGCTTCCGAGGGCATCACCTTCGCCAGGAAACTCGAAAACGACTCGGCGGAATTCTACGAGAACCTGGCCCGGCGAAACAACAAGGATGCCGAGGCTTTTCTCTCTTTTGCCGGAGAGAACAAGAAAAATATAGTCCAGTTTGAGAGAGCCTACTATGGAGTTATTACCGATGCCATTGAGGGCTGTTTTGCTTTTAATATAGACCCGGACGACTACACCTTAAAAACGGCAGTGCAGGACGGGACAGACTACGCCGATGTTTTGAAACAGGCTGGGGAGATAGAAAAGACGAGTATCAAGTTTTATACTGATGCGGCCGAACAATCAAGGTCTCTGATGGCGGATGTTCCCCGAGCTTTTGTGATGATAGCCAGGAAAAGAGCGAGCCGCGTAGAGAAGCTGGGCTCGCTTCTTAATCGTTAAGGTCAATCGCTCGTACCGGAGAATGTTTGATTTGTCATTCTCGGGCTTGACCCGAGAATCCAGACCCCCTTGCCCCCCTGGATTCCAGCTTTCGCTGGAATGACACTAGCCATATTGACTGAGGCCGGATTACTTATCTTCGCTGTCCAAGCCATTCCACCTTGGGAAGAGCTCATGCTGTATATCAAATATATCCAGGACCTTACCTACGGTGTGGTCGACGAGGTCCTGAATTGTTTTTGGTTTATGATAAAAGGCGGGAATCGGCGGAAAGACGATAGCACCCATCTCCGTCAGCTTTACCATGTTTCTCAGGTGACCCAGGTGAAGCGGGGTTTCTCTCGCCAGTAAGACCAGACTCTTTCTCTCCTTCAGTGTGATATCGCCAGCGCGGGCTATCAGGTTATCGGCGTAGGAGTTCGCCAGTGCCGAAAGGGTCTTCATGCTGCAGGGAGCAATCACCATACCGTCTCTCTTAAACGAGCCGCTGGAAAGCCTGGCCCCGATATCGTTGATGTCATAGCAGACATCTGCCAGCGCTCTTACCTGCTCCAGCCCCCAATCGGTCTCATACCTTATGATTTCTTCTCCGGCTTCAGAAATGATAAGGTGCGTTTCCACTTCTTTACAGGCCGATAACACCTCAAGCAGCCGGATGCCGTATATC
>JAUWZF010000218.1 GCA_030615475.1 Dehalococcoidales bacterium
CTGCCTCGCCCTGGGGATTGCCCTGGGCTCCGGCTATCTCTTCCCGACCACTTTCGAGAAGGAAGTCTACAGCGACCTCGTCGGCGAGCGCGGCATACTAATGGGAGCGCTGGCGGGCGTCATGGAAGCCCAATACGACACCCTTCGAAAGCACGGGCACAGTCCGAGTGAAGCCTTCAACGAGACGGTGGAAGAGTTGACCGAAAGCCTTATCCGTCTCGTCGCCGAGAACGGCATGGACTGGATGTACGCCAACTGCTCGGCGACCGCCCAGCGGGGCGCCCTGGACTGGAAACCCAGGTTCAAGGAGGCCGTCATGCCGGTCTTCAAGGAGCTTTACGAGAGGGTCGCCTCCGGCGCGGAGACCCGCCGCGTCATCTCCGCCTGCGGCAGGCCGGACTATAAACAACTACTGGGTAAAGAACTCGATGAGATGGGCAACTCCGAGATGTGGCGCGCCGGCAAAGCTACTCGGGACCTGCGCCCCAAGGAAGAGGTCAAGAGCGACCTGAAATCCGCCAGAGGCACGGCGGGAAGACAAACGAATTGACGTATCGCCGCCGTATTGAAATACAATAAATGCACCAGGCGTACCTGTCGTTATTGCACGAACCTTATGACAAGTGTTAGAATGGCAGTAAGCAGGGTACACTTCGTCAAGGGGTAAGGCGTGTTTACCGGAATTATCGAAGAGGCAGGTAGAGTTGTTTCCGTTCCGGCGGGAAGGCTAGTCATTAGCGCCAGCCGGATCCTGGAGGGAATGCAGTCCGGCGGCAGTATCGCCGTCAACGGCATCTGCCTGACGGTAACCGACTTTAGCGATAAAAATTTCTCCGTGGACGTCATGCCGGAAACCCTCAAGCGCACCAACCTCGGTCGGCTCCACACCGGAGACAGTGTCAACCTGGAAAGGCCGCTGGGACTGGGAGGCGAAATAGGCGGTCACCTGGTGCAGGGTCATATCGACGACACCGGCAGGTTAGCCTCGATTACCCAGGAAGGCGAAGCGGTGCTGATGAGATTCGAAGCGTCTCCCGAGGTGATGCGCTATATCGTGCCCAAGGGCTTTATCGCCGTGGACGGAACGAGCCTGACGGTGGTCGATAAAGACGTCGCCTCTTTCTCAGTCTCTATCGTCGGTTACACTCGCCAGCATACGACTCTGGCCGATAAAAAGATAAGTGATACGGTCAACCTGGAAGTGGATATCATCGGCAAATACGTGGCGGAGTTCATGAAGCCGCAGAGCACCGGCATCACCGCAGAATTTTTACAGGAGCACGGTTTCCCGGTAAACTGACCGCTCCTGCTACGTGAGGAGACATATAAAATGGGACTGGCAACTATTCCGGAAGCTATTGAAGATATCAAAGCAGGTAAGTTCGTCATCGTCGTCGATGACGAGGACAGGGAGAACGAAGGCGACCTGGTCATGGCCGCCGAGAAGGTCACCTCTAAAGCTATCAACTTCATGGCCAAGCACGGTCGCGGCCTTATCTGCATTCCTGTCACCGGCGAACGGGTGGACGAACTGAATATACCCATGATGGTAAGCAACAATACCTCCAATTTCGGCACGGCCTTCACGGTATCGGTCGAGGCCAAACACGGGACAAGCACCGGTATCTCGGCGGCAGACAGGGCACAGACGGTAAAGGTCATTATCGACCCCAAGACCAGGCCCGAGGACCGGGTGATGCCGGGGCACATGTTCCCGCTGCGCGCCCGGGACGGCGGCGTCCTGGTGAGGGCGGGACAGACCGAAGCCACCGTCGACCTGGCCAGGCTGGCCGGACTCTATCCCGCCGGGGTCTGCTGCGAAATCATGAACGAAGACGGCACCATGGCAAGAATGCCGCAGCTTAAAGTATTCGCTGAGAAATTCGACCTGAAAATCATCAGCGTGGCCGACCTTATTGCCTACCGCTACCGCCACGAAAGACTGGTGCAACGTGTCGCCGAGGCCAGGCTGCCGACACCCTACGGTGAGTTCAAGGTCATCGCCTACCGGAGCCAGACCGACCCCGACGAACACCTGGCCCTGGTAATGGGCGATGTAGCCACGGACGACCCCGTCCTGATACGGGTGCACAGCCAGTGCCTTACCGGAGATGTCTTCCACAGCCTGCGTTGCGACTGCGGCGAGCAGGTCCAGATGGCCATGCAGAAAATATCTGCGGAAGGACGTGGCGTTATCCTTTACATGAGGCAGGAAGGGCGAGGCATCGGCATTCACAATAAAATAAAGGCTTATGCCCTTCAGGATGCCGGACTGGATACCGTGGAAGCCAACATATCCCTAGGCTTCGATCCGGACCCGCGCGACTACGGTATCGGCGCCCAGATACTGGCGGACCTGGGCTTACGGAACATGCGGCTGATGACCAACAACCCCAAGAAGATGAGCGGGCTCGAAAGTTTCGGATTGAAGATCACCGAGCAACTGCCTCTTACCACCCAGCCGAACCGGTATAACCGCCGCTACCTCCAGACCAAACAGAAAAAAATGGGGCATCTCTTGAAGATTTCCGATGCCGATAGCGAATAGAATCAAACTAAGGAGATGGCTATGAGCAAGAGTTATGAGGGCAATTTACTGGGAAAGGGACTAAAGTTCGGGCTGGTTGTCTCACGTTTTAACGAGTTCTTCAGCAAGAAGCTGCTCGAGGGGGCACAGGACGCACTGCTCCGTCATGGTGTCAACGAAACCGATATTGAAATCGCCTGGACGCCTGGTTCGTTCGAGATACCGCTGATTGCCCAGAAAATGGCCCAGTCCAAGAAGTACGACGCCGTCATCTGCCTGGGAGCCGTGGTTCGCGGCGGAACACCGCACTTCGACTACATCGCGGCTGAGGTCACCAAGGGCATTGCAAAAATCAACATGGATACCGGTGTGCCGGTTATCTACGGAGTCATCACCACCGATACGCTGGAGCAGGCTATCGAACGCTCCGGAACGAAATCCGGCAACAAGGG
>JAUWZF010000237.1 GCA_030615475.1 Dehalococcoidales bacterium
GGCACAGGGTATTATAATGAAAAAGCTGCAAACCGGCGCACAAAAACTGGGACTCCACCTCACTCCTCGGCAGCTTGAACAGTTCGAGATTTACTACCAAGAACTTGTCGACTGGAATGAGCGCATGAACCTCACCAGCGTCACCGACTACGAAGAAGTCCAGGTAAAGCATTTTCTTGATTCTCTTACCTTAATAACGGCAATCAAACCTCTTGATAAAGGACAGAGACTGAGTGTTATTGATATCGGCACGGGGGCCGGACTGCCCGGCATACCGCTGAAAGTCCTGTTGCCCGATATCAGGCTGGTGCTGCTGGAAGCCACCGCCAGGAAGACAAAGTTCCTGCAGCATATCGTTGACAGGCTGGGGCTGGATAATATTGAAATAGCGGTCGGACGGGCCGAGGAAGCAGCCCATAACTCCCAATACCGTGAGAAATTCGACCTTGTATTATCGCGGGCCGTGGCGTCCCTGCCCGTGCTGGTCGAACTGGCCCTGCCTTTCTGCGCTGTGGGCGGTCGTTTTATCGCCCAGAAGAAAGGGGATATCGAGAGGGAAGTCGAAAAGTCGCAGAAAGCTATTACCGTAATGGGCGGCAACCTGCGGGAAGTGAAGTCGATTGAACTGGAAGAACTGGATGATAAACGATATCTGGTGATAGTCGACAAGATTAAGCCGGCACCGGCCGAATACCCACGCCGTCCCGGCATGCCGGCCAAAAGGCCGATTGTCTCTTAGGTTAAGAGTCCGGCTTCTTTTCTATTGCGTCAAGCTTTTCATGTAAGCGCGAGATAATCTGTTGAAACTCTTTGTCCCTGCGTATTCGTCCCCCGTATAAACGCAGGTTTTTGATAGTTTTTACAATTTCTTCCGAATCGGGGTTAGCCATTTCCAGCAGGTCGTAGGCGTTTTTCCGCCACTTGTTCTTGGTTCTTCTATCAAGTCTGGTGAGTAAGATAAGCACCAAGGCCAGGAAAAGAATCAGCAGGACGAAATATACGTATTCCATAACTAATTATGTTTTAACATATTCTCCAGGATGAGTCAACGAAGGGTTGAAGTATAGAAGGATATGTGTTGCTAAGCCTTGCCAACCGTAGTAGAATTATATTAACAACCTGAGAAATCTAGGAGGAGTCGGGACATGGAAACCGGGACGTGGAAGGTAAAAACAGGACTGGCCCAGATGTTCAAGGGTGGGGTTATTATGGACGTGGTCACTCCGGAACATGCCAAAATTGCCGAGGAAGCCGGCGCCTGCGCGGTAATGGCGCTGGAGAGGGTGCCGGCGGATATTCGTGCCGCGGGCGGTGTGGCACGCATGGCCGACCCTACAGTTATCGAGGCCATTATGAAGGCCGTTACCATACCGGTCATGGCCAAGTGCCGCATCGGCCATTTCGTCGAAGCGCAGGCCCTGGAGGCGCTGGGAGTCGACTACGTAGATGAGTCCGAGGTCCTGACGCCGGCGGATGAGAAATATCATGTCTGGAAGCACGACTTCAAGGTACCGTTCGTGTGTGGCTGCCGCGAACTGGGCGAGGCTTTGCGGCGTCTCCACGAAGGGGCGGCCATGATAAGGACGAAGGGAGAGGCCGGCAGCGGCAACATCGTGGAAGCGGTAAGGCATATGCGGGCCGTCATGGAAGGCATTCAGCTGGTGGTAAACGCTTCGGAAGCCGAACTGAAAGAGCTGGCAACGGGATACCGGGTGCCTCTGGAACAGGTGAAAGAGATTAAAAAGCTGGGCAAGCTGCCGGTCGTCAACTTTGCCGCAGGCGGCGTGGCGACCCCGGCGGACGCAGCGCTGATGATGCAGCTCGGCGCGGAGGGCGTCTTCGTCGGCTCCGGTATATTCAAGTCGAGTAACCCCGAGGTCAGGGCCAAAGCAATCGTTAAGGCTACCACGCACTACCGGGACCCGGCTATAATTGCCGAGGTATCAAAGAACCTCGGAGACGCCATGATGGGACTGGATATCAAACAGATACCCTCCGAGGAGCTGCTGGCGCAGAGGGGATGGTAGAAAAAAGTAATGACTAATCTGGAGGTATCCGGCTTGCCGGATGCCGACAACTAGAGGATGGATGGTTGTATGAAAATCGGTGTCCTTGCCTCGCAGGGAGCCTTTGCCGAACATATATCAACGCTACAACAACTGGATGCAGAAGCTGTGCCCGTCCGTTTACCCGGGGAACTCCGTGGAGTGGACGGGCTGATCATTCCGGGTGGAGAGAGCACGTCTATCAGCAGATTGATGTCCTCTTATAACCTGATGGATGAAATAACCTCTATGGCCAGGAGCGGTATACCGCTATTCGGCACCTGTGCCGGTATGATACTCATGGCCAGAGATATATCAGCTAACGGCACGGAATCCCTCGGGTTGATAAATATCAGAGTAAGACGCAACGCCTTCGGGCGGCAGATAGACAGCTTTGAAACGGAACTGGCGATTCCAGTCCTGGGTAAAAAACCTTTTCCGGCAGTATTTATCCGCGCGCCGATAATCGAGCGCTGTGACAGCGGTGTGGATATCCTGGCACGCCTGACAGACAGTACGATTGTGGCTGCCAGGCAGGGAAAGCTGCTGGTGACGGCGTTCCATCCGGAACTGACCGACGATTTGAGATTACACCGCTATTTCCTGGATATTGTATCCGGGAAAAGCTAGAGATAATCGGGGGGAGGTTTGTGCAGAAGGTAATAACCGACGACATGGATGCCCTGCTGGATATTCTACCGCTCCACATTAAAAAGCCATTGGTCCAGCAGAAGGATATCAGCGAACTGCTTGAAGTAGTGCTGGACCTGGGACGCACACCGGAAGCGCGCTTTCTC
>JAUWZF010000070.1 GCA_030615475.1 Dehalococcoidales bacterium
GTAAAGTGGCAGAAGCTCCTAACTGCGATATTAGAGACCGAATTGGCTATACATCGGGTTAGGAGTGCACTTAAGTCACTAAAAGCAATCCCCACAGAAGAATCCCTGCGCTTGCTTTCTATGTCCCGAGGAACTTGGATAGATTATCATTTTGGAACTTGGTCATTCTTGATGTTTAGTCTGGTAGAAAAGGAGATGGAGTTAGTAAACCAAGTTGAACAATTCCTGATAAAACCTAATAATCCAAATAGTGAATGTGTCGTATGTCAAATTAGCAAATCTTTAGTAGAAAAAAAGAGAAAGATAGGCAAGATACGACATCCACTCGCTCATAGGGGGAAAGGTGGAACTATTGAAGGCACCATGAACTTGGATTCATTGAAGGATTATATAAATATACCAAGCCCCGTTGACTGGAACAATATTTTAGCTTCTTATGAACCATATCGCAATAAATGGCATGATTACCTTCACAAATATTCAACGCAGGTTCTGGCTGAGCTATATCAGATTTGTGAGCACCTGAACAAACATATAGATTGGGATAAAATCTGAGTGCTTAAGCTAACCTGAAGCCAGCACCAAACTTTCTAACGCTTGGTATACTGAGGCGCCTTGCGGGCTCTCTTGAGTCCGGGTTTCTTCCGCTCTTTGGCCCGGGCGTCACGCGTCAGCAGGCCGTTCTGGCGCAGCATCGGCTTGAATCGCTCGTCGGCGCGCGCCAGGGCGCGGGAGATACCGTGAGCGATAGCACCGCTCTGGCCGGTAATGCCGCCGCCCTCCACCGTGATGACCGCATTATAGTTATCGGTGCTTTCGGTGGTAATAAACGGCTGGATGATGACCCGCTGGTGCTCCAGAGACGGGAACCGTTCTTCGTACGGCATACCGTTAACAATAATGGCGCCGTTCCCCGCCGTCAGCTTTACCTGCGCTACCGCCGTCTTCCTGCGGCCTGTCCCGTAAAAATAGCTCTGTTTAACCATATAGGCCCTGTCCCCTTACTTCGCTTCTTTCTTCGTATCGTTTTTAATCTGTGACATGTGCGGGTGTTCCGCGCCGGCATAGACCCGCAGTCTTTTTCTCATCCGGGCGCCCAGTCGTGTGTGTGGCAGCATCCCGTTGACGGCGTGCTCGAGAGCACGTGTCGGGTGTTCCTGCATCATCTTCTCCAGAGAAATGCTCTTGAACCCGCCGGGATACCCCGAATGACGGTAATACATCTTTTGCTGGGCTTTCTTACCGGTGACGCGTACCTTATCGGCATTGATAACCACGACAAAGTCCCCCGTGTCCTGGCTGGGAGTATATATTGGCCTGTGTTTTCCCATCAGCAGGCGGGCTATCTGTGTCGAAAGCCTGCCGAGGGTCTTGTCGGCGGCGTCAATCACATGCCAGTCTCTTTTAACATCAGCCGGTCTGGCAATATAAGTTTTCATCGTGCATCTCCCTCAAAGGGACTGGGATAGTTCACCCGCATCAGGCAAAGTCCGTCGGCCGGTGCGGTTGGTCCGGCGAGGCCGGGAGTCCTGGCTTCGACCAGGCTGTAAAACTCGTCAACCGTCACCTTGCCTTGGCCGACCTTGATTAGCGAGCCTACCGTATTGCGTACCTGATGGGGCAGAAAGGAATTGGCTGCCATATCCAGAACAATCATGTCCCCATCTCGTGTTATTTCCGCTTTAAATACATTCCGTATCGTTCTCTTGCTTCGGGCGGTCTCGGCGCTGGAAACGAAAGAGGCAAAGTCGCGCCTGCCGACGAGGGCCTGGCAGGCCTTGTTCATCGCCTCGATATCCAGATTACCGTCAACCCGGCAGGAAAAGCCCTGCCTCATCGGCGAACGTGTCGGGCTGTTTAACATATAATATTTGTACTCCCGACTGACAGCCCCGCGCCTGACATCGAAAGAGTCATCCAATCGGTAAGCTTCTTTCACCGCAATATCCCGGGGTAGATAGTGGTTCAAGCCATCGATAAAGGACTGCAAAGGCAGAGCCGACCCCGTCCTGAAGCTGACCACCTGCCCCCTGGCATGTACGCCGGCATCGGTACGACTGGCTGCCTTAATCCGTATTCTTTCTCCGGTAAGCTTCTTCAATGCTTTCTCCATCTCCCCCTGAATCGTCGGTGCGTTGGCCTGCCACTGGGAGCCGTGGTAATTGGTACCGTCATATTCCAGAATCAGTACCACCGTGCCCGTTGCCGGGTCTGCAACCATCATTACCCTCAAGCCGATAGCATCCGGGCACCGCTATTTGACCAGCTCCAGCTGGACCATAGGAGCACCGTCGCCCAGCCTGGGCGCCAGCTTGACAATGCGGGTGTAGCCCCCGGGCCGTTCTTTGTACCTCGGTCCCAGATCGGCGAATATCTTCTCGGTAACTTTTTTATCCGTGATAAATGACAGCGCCTGGCGATAGGCGTGAAGCCCGCTGTCCTTGCCTAGGGTTATCATCTTCTCGGCCATACCGCGTACTTCCTTGGCCTTGGCCTCGGTGGTAACGATTTTCTCATGTTTCAGCAGGTCCGTAACCAGATTCCGGTACAGTGCCCGTCGGTGACTGGTAACCCTGCCCAGTTTTCTGCCGACTATCTTATGCCTCATGTCTGCGGCTCTCCGTGCTCAGATTCTGCTTCATCAGTTTTTTCATTTTCGGCAGTCTCACCAGCCTCCTCACTTTCGGCGGCTGTGGACGCCTTTTCCTCGCCTTTTGCCTCGGGCTGACTTTCTTCTGCTTCTGCTGTTGCTGTGGCGGCCTCCGTAGCTGCTGCTTCTTCTGGTGTTGCTGCAGTTTCCGTAGCTTCTTCTTCCTGTTCTTCTGTATCAGTTTCGACTTTAGGAGTGAGAGATAGTCCTATCGAGGCGAGACGGTCCTCTATTTCCTGGTAGGACTTCTGCCCGAAGTTCCGTAGCTTGAGCAGTTCCTTGGGTCCCTTGCCGATAAGTTCGCCTACCGTGGTTATGTTGCTGCGTCTCAGGCAGTTCATGGTGCGTACCGAGAGGTCCAACTGCTCTACGGGCATATTATATTTCTCGTCGGGGATAGACATGCGGATAAGCCGCTCCTCGGCCTTCATCTGGGAAATCTTGACGTACTCAACGAAGGGCGTGAATTCTTCTATTAAAATACTGGCGGCGTTGCTCACGGCATCTATCGGCGACGTGGTGCCATCCGTCCAGATATCCAGACACAACCGCTCGCGACTGGTCTCGCGCCCGAGATGGGTCGGCTCGACGGTATAGTTGATCTTGCGTATCGGGGTGAAAATAGCGTCGACAGGAATCGTTCCTACCGGTGTGTTGTAGATAGACTCGGCGGTCCTGAAGCCTGTTCCCAGTTCTATGTCGAACTCTACGTAAAGTTTGTTTTTAGCGTCGCTGATAGTCACCAGGCAAAGCTCCGGGTTGGCAATCTCGAAATCGGCCGATGGTTTAATGTCGGACGCGCAGACACGGCCCTCGCCTTCGTATTCCAGTATCAACGTACCATTACGGTCAGAGAGGGGCTTCAGCCTCAACTCTTTAACATTGAGTAGAAACTCCATGACATCTTCCTTGGCATTGGGGATAACCGTGAACTCATGCTGGACTCCTTCAATTCTTACCTGAGTTACGGCGGCTCCGGGAAGATAGCCAAGCAACACGCGGCGTAAGGAGTTGCCCAGAGTCATACCGAACCCCTTCTCCAGTGGTTCGGCGATGAACCGCCCGAAATTTTCCTCTTGTTCGGTACATTCAATTTTTGGGACTAATAGTCCAGCCAATAAATTACCTCCTTATCAGTTGCACTACCGCGAGTAGTACTCGATGACTGCCTTGCCGTCGAACCTGGCATCAATCTCTTCGGGCGTGGGCAAAGTTAAGACCTCCCCGACCAGGGTTTGCCTGTCCAGGCTCAGCCAGTTCAGGACGGTCTTGGATTCAATTTCCTGAGCCAGCTGTTTATAGTATTCGGTCTTCTGGCTGCCCTCTCGCCAGCCGATGGTATCACCTTCTTTCACCAGGGCGGAAGGGATATTGGTCTTGCGTCCGTTCAACATGATGTGTCCGTGCCGTACCAGCTGACGGGCCTGGGAGCGCGAATCGGCAAAGCCCAGCCGGTATACCACGTTATCTAAACGTCTCTCCAGCAGCACCAGTAGATTTTCACCGGTAATACCCGCCTGTTTCTCGGCCAGGGAGAAGGTCTTCCGGAACTGCTTCTCCAGGGTTCCGTAGGTATAGCGTGCTTTTTGTTTCTCGCGGAGCTGTAGGGCGCGGTCGGAAAATCTCCGACGCCGCCGGGTAGTTCCTTGCCCCGGTGGTTTCGGTCGTTTATCAATGGCGCATTTGGGTGTAAAGCAGCGGGCGCCCTTGAGCAAGAGCTTCTCACCACTACGCCGACATAAACGGCAAACTGCTCCTGTATATCTTGCCATGTTTTTCCCCTTTTAGACTCGTCTCCTCTTGGGAGGGCGGCAGCCGGCATGCGGGATGGGTGTTACATCCCTGATTCCGGTAATGTAAAGTCCGGAACCCTGCAGGGACCGGATAGCCGCCTCGCGGCCGCTGCCGGGACCCTTGATATATACTTCAACCTGACGCAGGCCGTGTGCCATAGCTTTCCGGGCGGCATCGCGGGCTGCCATTTGAGCCGCATAAGGCGTGCCTTTGCGGGAACCCTTAAACCCGGCCGTTCCGGAGCTTCCCCAGGCCAGGGCATTCCCCTGAGGGTCGGTAAGGGTTACCAAGGTATTGTTAAAGCTGGACTGAATGTAGGCCCTGCCGGTAGGGACCGATTTCCGTTCCCGCCTCCTTGTTTTAGGTTTTCTCTTTTGTGGCACCCTGTCCTCCTAGTCCTGATTTCATCGGGATTATTTCTTAGCCATGCCGCGCTTCTGGCCTCGGCCGGCTACTGTCTTGCGTGTACCGCGCTTGGTACGGGCGTTAGTCCGCGTTCTCTGGCCTCTTACCGGCAGTCCGTAGCGGTGCCTGAGCCCGCGGTAGCTGCCGATTTCAATCAGGCGCTTGATATTGAAATTGATTTCTTTCCTGAGTTCGCCCTCAACACGGAGCTGCTTATCGATAATTTCACGGAGCTTAATGACCTCATCCTCGGTAAGGTCTTTTACCTTGACATCGGGCGTGATATCCGCTTGGGCCAGAATTTTATAGCTCTGCGAGCGGCCGATGCCGTAAATATACTGTAGCGATACCCACGCCTGCTTGTTTACCGGTATATCTACTCCAGAGATACGTGGCATATATTTCCTCCTTACTCCCCGAGCGTTACCCCTGCCTCTGCTTGTGCTTCGGGTTGGTGCAAATAATCCTGACCACCCCCCGCCGCCTCACCACCTTGCATTTTTCACATCTAACTTTAACTGAAGCCTTAACTTTCATGATTCAAACCTTTATCTTACTTGAGCCGGTAGGTAATTCTACCACGTTTCAGGTCATAAGGGGAGAGCTCTATCAAAACCTTGTCGCCGGGTAAGACCCTGATATAGTGCATCCTTATCTTGCCCGAAATGTGGGCCAGCACCTCGTGCCCGTTGGGGAGTTCGACGCGAAACATGGCATTGGGCAGAGCCTCGATTACCGTCCCCTCAACTTCTATGGCCTCTTTCTTAGGCATAAACTACCCTCGTCAGCACCTCCGGTTCATTATTGTCAATAACAATGGTATGTTCAAAGTGCGCCGATAGGCTACCATCTGCGGTGAGTACCGTCCAGTGGTCACCGGCTACCCGCGTATGCCAGTCGCCGGCGTTCAACATAGGTTCGAGGGCGAGGGTCATACCTTTTTTCAGCACCGGGCCTGTTCCCGGCTGCAAACCGTAAGGTTTTTCGGTGCAGTTTGGTATTTGCGGGTCCTCGTGCATTTCGCGGCCGATGCCGTGACCGGTATATTCACGTACCACCGAGTAGCCTCTCGATTCCGCATATTTTTGAATGGCCGCCGAAATATCACCGAGATTCGCCCCGGCGCGGGCAGCGGCCATGCCGTTTTCCAGGCAGGTCTGCGCCGTTTCCAACAGACGCCTGGTATCCTGGCTTATTTCGCCGACGCCCACGGTTATCGCCGCGTCCCCGTGAAAACCATGATATATGACGCCGAAGTCAAGAGAAACGATGTCGCCGTCTTTCAGGACTCTATCCCCCGGAATCCCGTGTACTATCTCGTCATTTACGGACACACAGAGATTGGCCGGAAAGCCGCGGTAGCCATTAAAGGAAGACTCGGCTCCCAACCTTTTCATTTCCCTCTCGGCGATAATATCCAGTTCCTTCGTTTTCATACCCGGTTTTATCCGCTCACTTAGTATTCTCAATACCTCAGCGACTACGTTACCGGCCTGTCGCATTTTGGCTATCTCTTTTTCAGATTTAATATTGATACCCATCCGGTGACATCCCCCTA
>JAUWZF010000111.1 GCA_030615475.1 Dehalococcoidales bacterium
TGTGCCAGTGCACAAGAATCTCTGCCTCTATTAGAGAGACATTCCGTAATGGAGGAGCCTTCAATTCAATTCCTATCATGGGCCAGAGAGACTTGACTATCAAGTGGGCGATAGGAGCTGGCAAAGCGAAGGAGCCTTTGATAGAAAAGGGCTTTATCGTGGATGATGGCGGAGCCTTTTTTGGATGGGGAGTTGAACAGGGGCATCTTGGTAAAACGGAAATATTCTGCAAATTCGATCCTTCCAACCCTGAAGCAAAGAAAGCCGTAGAAGGATGGCAAAAAGAGCAAAATGCAAGGGCTTTTAAGGAACGCTACTTCGCATCGACAATGGGCCCACAAGATGAAATCGGACCAGCTTTATTAAATTACCATTTATGGTGGGGGAAGATTACGAAAGCACTTGATCCGAATGGGGTATCACCATCGGGAGGTGCACTTGTCTAGTTCCTGCTAACGGGATTTAGCTATGTGGGAGCGGACACCGGTGGGGTGCATACCAGGGATACCTATTGCGTTTACAAACCCCTCTTTCTTTTTCTCCCCCTCTCCCTCCCATGCGGGGTGGGGTTTTCTACGGGCTAAGCCGCCGGAGATACGAGGGCGGTTTGCCTTCGCTGACCTGCTCGCCGAACAAGTTCTCTGGCAGGCGAGAGCTTTAGCGCAAGCAGGCAGGGTGGGAATAGATATGCAAAAGGGGGGTAAAGGGGTGGGGTTATCCTACTCCTGCCTGGGCTGTCCGGTCTGACTTTCCCGCAGGTTGTTCAGGATATACTGAATCTCCGTGCTGCTCATGCCGAACCGGTGCAGCGTATGCCGTATCATCTCCAGGCTCCCCTCGAAAAACGGCAGGACAATCTCGTTCACGCCGACACCCTTCAATAACTCGACATCGCTATCCCGGTGCACCCTCGCCACGATATCCAGCTTGGGATTGATTCTCAATGCGTTCCGGGCCGTCAGATCCTCGGCCACATAGTCGGGTATCGTGCAGATCAGGACACGCGCCTTGTCCAGACTGGTATGGGCCAGTATCTCCGGATTGCTGGCGTCACCGTAAATACACGGAATCCCCTGCGCCCGCAGCTTCGAAATAATCAACGGGTCGAGCTCGATAACCAGGTAAGCGAACTTCTGCTTTTCCAGCACCTGGGCTATCCGACTCCCGATATCCCCATAGCCACAGATGACGGCATGCCGCGACAGCTCCAGCGTCTGAATTTGCATGTCCGGGTCTGCCCGGCCGGTCATCTGCCGCGCGAACCATTCCTTCTGGCTCAACCACCGATAGATGAAAGAGTTCAAGCTCATCGCGAAGGGGGTCATCAGCATGGTGACAATAGCCGCGGCCACGATGATCTGGTAGTGCGTTTCCATGATAAGCTTGTTGTCCAGCGCTATCAAAGCCACGATAAAGCTGAACTCCCCTATCTGTATCAGGCCCGTCCCTACCATGAGCACCGTCTTGTGGCCGTAGCCGAAAATCCGCGTAATCGCCGAGCAGATGACGAACTTGCCCAGTATTATCACCACCACCACGATGGCAATAGTCGATAGATTCTCGCCGATAAACTGGAGATTGGCCAGCATGCCCAGGGAGACGAAGAACAGGGCGCCGAAGGTATCACGCAGCGGCATGATATCCGCGAAGGCCTGCCGGGCGAAACCCGACTGACTGATAATCAGGCCGGCTGCAAAA
Source organism: Dehalococcoidales bacterium (assembly GCA_030615475.1). Taxonomy (GTDB): domain Bacteria; phylum Chloroflexota; class Dehalococcoidia; order Dehalococcoidales; family RBG-16-60-22; genus JAFGPF01. Next base: position 1,699 of record JAUWZF010000111.1, read on the forward strand.
GCACCGAAAGCTGCCGACAGGCCGAAGGAGTAAGTCCCGAAGGCCGCCGCAAGGCAAACGACGACTACCGTCAGCATGAATAACTCCCGGGTGCGCTGCCCGGCTACCCTCTTTAGAAACCAGGGCATTCCCCAGTAGCCCAGTACCAGCATCACCGCAATAAAGCCCACCGCCTTGGCGACAGCTATGCCCAGTGATACCCATAGATCCCCGGCCTCGCCGCCCACCGCCATCATTATCACTATTATCGGTACCACGCTCAGGTCCTGCACCAGAAGGATACCGAGCATGATGCGACCGTGCGTAGTATCAAGCTCGCCCCTCTCCATGAGGAGCTTCAGGACCACCATAGTGCTGCTGAGGGCGATAATAAAGCCGAAGAACACCGCCCCCGTCGTATCCAGTCCCACCATCCTGCCCAGCCCGAACCCGGCCGCCGCCGTGAGTAATATCTGGGCGATGCCGCCGAGGACGGCGATTTTGCCCATTCTCAACAGTTCTTTCAGGGAGAATTCCAGTCCGATGGCGAAGAGCAGGAGAACGACGCCGATTTCAGCCAGGGAGGATATCGTCTCCGTATCATGCACCCATCCCAGCACGGAAGGTCCCACGGCGATGCCCCCCGCCAGATAGCCGAGGATAATGGGCAACCTCAGCCAGCGGGCCAGCATTCCGCCGGCGATGGCCGTCACCAGGACGATAAGTAAATCGAGCCCGATATCCATAATTTCCAAAACATACCCCTCAACGGGTTGGAGTATCTGTGCTATTTTAACATGAATTAAGGTGAAAACGTACGGACACGAAAGGAATTTTGCATAAAGACAAAACGATTCGCGGTATCAGGGTTAAAGAGGGTTACTCGGACCTGAGTGCCCTGTCAGCACCCCTAGCGACCATCTGGCAAATCAACCCGAAGATACTGACAACCGTAAAGATGATGAAGCCCGTCCTGACGCTCGTCAGGAACTGCGGATAGTATTCCGGGGTAATCTCGGCCTGGCCGATATACAGCGAGAACAGTATCATCATGATGCCCATGCTGACCATCATCCCGGCCGTCCGCATCGTTCCCAGCGTACCGGCGGCCACCCCCAGGGATTTCCTTTCCACCGACCCCATAATCGCGTTGGTATTCGGCGAGGCGAAAATACCGATGCCCAGGCCGTTGATAGCCAGGGCCACCATGATATACCACAGTGCCGTGTCCCCGTTCACAAAAATCAGCAGAAACAGCGCCACGCAGTTGAGCGACATCCCCACCGAGGCCACCAATCTCGGCTCGATTCTGTCCGAAACCCGCCCGGAAATCGGCGTCATGATGGCCATCAGGACCGAGGCAACGATTAAAATCAGCCCGGCCATCTGCGGCGAAAGACCCTTGATATATTGCAGGTAGAGACTCAGCAGGAAACTGATGGCAAAAATGGCGATATACGATATAAATATCGCCAGATTGGAGAAGAAAAAGACCTTGTTCTTTCTAAAAAGGCTGAGGTTAAAAATGGGGCTGTCTGTCCTCGCTTCCCAGCGCGCAAAGAATATAAAACCCGTCACTCCGAGCAAAAAGAGGACTACGCCGCGTACGCTGGGTAGCGAGGAGAAACCATACATGAACAGGACGATGGAAATAGCGTAAGTAATGGAACCGACAAAGTCGAATTTTTCACCTCGAGCCTCACGCCACTCTCCCTTTAAAGCATAGAAAACGAGTGCCAGCAACACCACGCTAAGTAATCCGCTGAGTATGAAGATGCTCTGCCAGCCGAATGTCGCGGTAAGGACCCCACCGATAAACGGCCCCATTGAAAGCCCGGTATATGTTCCGGCCGTGCTTATCCCCAGAGCACGCCCTCTCCTATCGGCCGGGAACACCGAGGTCAGGATGGAGATGCTGTTGTTGAACATTATCCCGGAACCCGCCCCCATAAGAGCCAGGCTGATAAAAAGCAGAGGGACCGAGTTAGCTACCGCCCCCAGAAAAGAAGCCAGGATAGTTACCAGCAGCCCGATTACGAAGAGCTTCTTCCGTCCGTAGATGTCAGCCAGCCGCCCGAAGGGGACCTGGACCATGGCGATCGACAGGAAATATACCGTGCCGACCCATGCCATTACCCACGCTTCCAAGGTAAATTCCCGGCCTATGGTCGGTATGGCTACATTCACGGCAGCCACCAGAAACGGCATGATAAACGACGTTGCCGTGGATATTATGAGGATAATATTCCTTTTAACAGCGGTACTGGAATCATTTTTCATATCAATAGCTTTACCGGCTAAAATAAACGGATACCCTCACCTCGCGGGGAGGGACATTGATTAATTAGACCAGAGGATTGAGCTAAAGGTCAAGCGGCAGACTCTACTTTACCGGGTTCTCCGGCCTTCTTGAGACATGCGCCCGGTGGCAGCGGTGCCGGAGATATCTGCAATCTGACACCGCACTGGAAGCAGCGCTTACCCTCGGCTATCGTCCCATCTTCGGGCAGGCCCAGCTCTACCTCGGTGAAGTTACCAGTCACCTGCTCCGGAGGCAGGCATGGCATTTTCACCCGCGGCCTGCCGTTGAAGTCCTCATCCGTCATGCCGGCGCAGATGCCGATTGTCCGATCCCGGGTCAACTCCTCGTCGATGATACCTCTGCCGCCGAGATACTTATCGATGGAACTGGCCGCCGTTCTGCCGGCGGCAATCGCCCTGATGACCGAGTCCGGCCCTGTCACGGCGTCACCGCCCGCCCAGACTCCCTGCCGACTGGTCGCCATCGTTTCGGAATCGGTCTGGATGGTATCGCCGCGGCCCGTCTTCACCTTAAAATCAGCCGGTATGTCCGGCCTCTGGCCGATAGCGCCGATGATAGAATCGTAGGCTACATCGAACTCGCTGTCCTTGATGGGCACCGGCCGACGGCGTCCGCTGGCGTCAGGCTCGCCGAGCTCATTCCTGTTGCAGGTCATGACCAGACGTCCGGCCTCCTGCCTTACCTTGAGATATCCGGTGAGAAATTCTATCTTTATTCCCTCCTCCAGTGCCGCCTCCACCTCCTCCGGACTGGCCGGCATCTCGGCACGGGTGCGCCGGTAGACGATGGTCACCGCTTTGGCGCCGAGGCGCAGGGCGACACGGGCACTGTCGACAGCCACGTTGCCGCCGCCGATGACGGCCACTTTATTACCCGTGTCCACCTTGACGCCGAGATTGGCGTCCCTTAAAAACGAA
>JAUWZF010000152.1 GCA_030615475.1 Dehalococcoidales bacterium
ACCGCCCATCCCCGCGAAGAGGTCGTGGCCGCCTACGAGATTCTAAAGAGCCTCAACCTGCGCCAGCACGGGCCGGTGCTGGTAAGCTGCCCGACGTGTGGTCGCGCCGAGGTGGACGTGGTAAAATTGGCCGAAGAAGTCGAGAAAAGGCTTCAAGAAATTAATAAGCCGATTAAGGTGGCGGTGATGGGCTGCGTGGTCAACGGCCCCGGCGAGGCTAAAGACGCCGATGTCGGCATCGCCTGCGGCAAGGGCAAAGGCGTTATCTTCAAGAAAGGTGAAAAGGTGGCGACTATAGAGGAAAAGGACTTCCTCACCGCCCTGATGAAAGAGGTGGAGGGGGTTTAGAGATGGGAGACGGAACGAAAGAGAATCCCTATACACGGGAAGATGTGCTTAGACTAATTAAGGAAAATGGTGACACAGCCAAAGGTCTTGTCCTTTCTCATAAAGTGTTTGTGGAGGCAATTGACTTAAATGCGTTTCACCTTGAAGGGATTCATTTATTTGATGCTCATCTTAAGAAAGCCCATTTAATGGATGCCCATCTTGAGAATGCTGGTTTAGGATACGCTTATCTTAAAGAGGCTCATTTGATGGGTACCAACCTTGAATGTGCTGATTTAGAGCGTGCCCAGCTTCAGGGGGCTGGATTGACGGATACCAATATTAAAGGAGCTGATTTAAGTGATGCTAATCTTGAAGGAGCATATTTATTGAGGGCTGAATTTTCTCATGATACCAATTTGAATGGTGTTTATTGGGGAAATTTTATTATTGGAGAGGAAAGAGAAGGAGAAGAGCTAGAAGTAGAGGAGAGAGAATACCAGTTACACTTGGTTGTTGATATATATCGCCGACTGAAGTTATGGTATACAGAACACGGGATATATGACGTTGCCGGTAAATTCTTCTTCAGGGAGATAACAGCCAAGAGAAAGACTATGGATTGGTGGCCAAAGCCTTGGAACAGAGCTTTTTCAAAGCTTATCTCTATACTATGTGGTTATGGCGAAAAACCTGAAAGGGTGGTTATATCAGCAGCCACAGTAATATTAATTGCGGCTTTCATTTATTTTTTAGCTGGTTCAGTTTTAGAATGGTCAGCTTTCTGGAGCAGCCTTTATTTTAGCATGGTTTCTTTTACGGCTCTGGGTTACGGTAGCTGGGTAGGTACGACCAGCGATTGGATTAGAGGATTAGGCGCGGCCGAGTCTTTTCTTGGTGTTTTTATGATGGCACTATTTATAGTAACCTTTGTTAGAAAAATGACAAGATAAAGGGGTGTCCAAGAGGGGCGCAGCCCCTCTTCCTTTTCATTATCCCCCCTCCTTTGAAACCTCGTAAGGAGAGGGGGACACAGGGGGTGAGGTAGATAAAGATAATTATACAAGGAGGTTCTAATGCGTAAGAAAGTATTATTCGCACTGGTAGCAGCCGTATTTTTGCTCTCATTCGCTCTGGCGGGGTGTCAGGGGGGCATCGCGCAGGAGCTTTACGACCAGGTTTTAGCCCAGTTTAATGAAGCTCAGGATAAGATAAACGAAGCGCGGAGCAATATCGATAATATGGAAGCGGAAAGAGACGCTTTTCTGGCCGAGCTCGGTGAGGCCAGGTCGAAGGTCGGCGAGCTGGAGGGTCTGGTAAATAGTCTCAAAGAGCAGTACGAACTGGTCGGGGCAACACCGGCAGAAACGGCGGCAAATATTGTCAGGTATTACCATGAGACACATGTCTACAGCACCTGGGACCTGTTCATCTGCTCGGACATGGCCGGGGAAGTCTGGAATATGCTCAAAGCCCAGGGAATCAACGCGGTTATCGTCGTGGGGAATATTGATAACCCCATTTCTGATATCATACAGTGTAACCATGCCTGGGTGCTGGCCGAGGTCGCTCCCGGCGAGTACCTGGCGTTGGAGACCACCGGCGGACGTGTCGTTCTGGAGAGTGAAAACCCCCTTTATTACAGGGGGTGGACTTTTGACAGCCCTACGGGCGAGAAGGATTATCAAAAGCTGGTTAGAGAATATAATACCAGGGTCAGCATCCGTAATGAACTGGCGGCTGAAGATAGAGAAGTCGTTGAAGAGCATAACCAGTCAACAAACCAGCAGGAAGCGGACAAATTATTAGCGGTTCATGATAAACTGGCAGAGTTGATTTTACAACATGAATCCGTATTGAATAGTATTAAGGCTGAAATGGAGAGTCTGGCGACTGAATGCAGTACCTGAGATTGATACTGGCAGATACGGTCGGTATCAAATTAGAATATTGATAACAATATAAATGGAGTAAGCAAGTGCGCATATCAAAGCTGTTCGGTAAGACTTTAAGGGAGGTTCCCGCCGACGCGGATACGGTCAGCCACCAGCTGCTGGTGAGGGCGGGGATGGTCAATCAACTGGGTGCCGGCGTCTATTCCTACCTGCCGCTGGCCTGGAGGGTACTGAAAAAGATAGAGGATATTATCCGCGACGAGATGGATAAAGCCGGCGGACAGGAAGTAAACCTGCCCGTGCTCCAGCCGCTGGAACTGTGGCAACTGACTGGCCGCGACAAGGCTTTCGGCAAATCGCTTTTTACTCTCTATGACCGCCGGGAACGCCCGCTGGCCCTGGGCCCGACCCATGAGGAGGTGATTACCCAGCTGGTGGGACGCTATGCCCGGAGCTACCGCGACCTGCCCCTGCTCCTCTACCAGATTCAGGTTAAGTTCCGGGACGAGCCGCGTCCCAGGGGCGGACTGATAAGGGTGCGGGAGTTCCACATGAAGGACCTGTACAGCTTTGATGTCGATGAGGCCGGGCTGGACGAGAGCTACCGGAAGATGCTCCAGGCCTACCAGAATATCTACGACCGCTGCGGCCTGCCCTCGATGCTCGTCGAAGCCGACAGCGGCGCTATCGGCGGTAAGGATTCGAATGAGTTCATGGTAATCGCCGAAAGCGGCGAGGACGAGATTATCTACTGTCCCGACTGCAAGTATGCCGCTAACGTGGATAAAGCCGCCGGGGTCAAGGGCAGTATCGATAACGGGAAGCCGCTGCCCGTGGAGGAAGTAGCCACGCCCGGCATGGGAACCATAGAAGAGGTGGCCGGTTTCCTCAAAGTGCCTCAAAGCCATACCCTGAAAGCGGTCTTTTACATCGCCGACGGCGAGATGGTCTTCGTGGTGATCCGCGGCGACCTCGGTGTCAATGAGATTAAGCTGAATAACCAGCTCAAGGCTGGCGAGCTCCGCATGGCTACCGAGGCCGAGGTAATCGAGGCCGGTATTGTCGCCGGGGCGGCCTCGCCGGTGGGCATCAAGGGTTTTAAGGTTATCGCCGACGATTCTGTAAAGTCGGGCACCAACTTTGTGGCCGGCGGCAATAAGCCGGATACCCACATCAGGAACGTGAACTACCCGAGGGATTTTAAGGCGGACATCGTGGCGGATATCGCCATGGCCCGGGCGGGTGATAAGTGCCCCGAATGCGGCGGTACCCTCGCCTCGACTCACGGCATCGAGGTCGGGCATGTCTTCAAGCTGGGCACGTTCCTCAGCGAGAAACTGGGCGCTTTATTTGTCGATGAAAAGGGCGAGTCTCACCCCACCGTCATGGGCTCCTACGGTATCGGCATCGGCCGGCTGATGGCGGCGGCCATTGAGCAGAACCACGATGACAAGGGTATTATCTGGCCGGTGCCCATCGCCCCCTACCATGTCTATCTATGCCCGTTATACCGCGAAGGTTCGGAAGTAGCTAAAGTTACCGAAAAGCTGTATGAAGAACTTGAGGCGGCGGGGCTGGAGGTCCTTTATGACGACCGTGAAGAGTCGCCCGGCGTCAAGTTCAACGACGCCGACCTGCTGGGAATACCGTTCCGGGTGACCATCAGCCCGCGGACGCTTCAAAAAGATAGTGTAGAGTTAAAGAAGCGCTCCGAGAGAGAGGCGGAACTGGTACCGCTGGAAGAGATAGCGGCCAAACTCAAGGGACTTGTTGAGGGTTAGTTGACTTTCTCATCCCCGTAATGTAGCCCCCAGTTCGCCGGTAAGCCGCTTCAGGATTTGTTCCTGTACCTTGTTGACTTCTTCGTCGGTCAGGGTGTG
>JAUWZF010000080.1 GCA_030615475.1 Dehalococcoidales bacterium
GAACCGGGCCTAGGATGCAGCTGCCGATGAATGTCGCGGATTTTGCGCTTCAGATAGGGGCTATCGCTGATATCGCTGACTATTTTCTTGCAGGCGGCGGTTACCGAGGCGGCATCGCGGTTGCCGAGCTCCTGGCCGATCCGGGCGAGTGAGCAGTTAGTTTCCTGCCGCATAAGGTACATGGCCAGCCGGCGGGCCAGCGTGGTGTCCTTGTCCCTCTTCCGCCCCAGCAGTTCCTCACGGGGCAGCTGGAAACAATCGGCCACGGCCTCGACTATTGAGTACGGTGTGATATCATCCACAAGGTATTCTTTATTGGACATATCCTCAAGGGCTCTGGCGGCAATCTCTACGGTCGGGACAACCCTCAGCAGCTTGGCATAGGCGACCACCCGGTTGAGCGAGCCCTCCAGTACCCTGATATTACGCTGCGCTTCTCGGGCAATCAACTCGAGCACCTGCGGAGTTATATTCACTCCCGTATGCCGGGCTTTCGATTGGAGAATAGCCAGGCGTGTTTCGAAGTCCGGCGGCTGTACATCGACGATAAGGCCCCATTCGAAGCGTGAGCGCAGTCGCTCTTCCAGCAGGGGCATCGATTTGGGAGGGCGGTCACTGGTGATGACGATTTGGCGGTTGGTGTTGTGCAGCTCGTTGAACGTGTGGAAGAAACTTTCCTCGGTCTGCTCCTTGCCGCCGATGAAATGGATATCGTCGACAAGCAGCATGCCGATGCTGCGGTACTTGTTGCGGAACTCCTCGGTGGTCTTCTCGCGCAGGGCGCTGACGAATTCATTGGTGAACTGCTCGGCGCTGGTGCAAATAACATTGATATGGTTGGCTGCAGCCGCCTGACCGATGGCGTGGAGCAGGTGCGTCTTGCCGAGCCCGGCCCCGCCGTAGATGAACAGGGGATTGTAGCTGTGCCCCGGGTTCTGGGCCACGGCCAGCGCGGCGGCACGGGCCAGACTGTTGCCGCTGCCTTCGATAAACGAATCAAAGATATAGTGCGGATTTAATCTGGTATAGGACGGTGCCGGTGGGGAAAATACCGGCTGCGTGGCGCCGCTGCCATAGTGATGAGATTTGCCGTTAACCTGAAATAACACCTGCACCTCGGGTGACGTGAGCCCGATGAGCGCCTTTTCGATAAGAGAACGCTGGTTCTTATCCAGGTATTCGGCGGCGAAGGTATTGGGGACGCCGATGATGAATTGGTTGTCCTGGTAGCTTAAGCCGGCGGTTTTACTGAACCAGGTCCGGTAGTTCGGCTTGCTGACCTGGATCTGCAGTTCGCCCAGGGCAGTTTCCCATATTTCCTGAGGCGTTCGGGTTCGTGTCGGTTCCATACGTTCTATGCCTGCATCAACTCCCGGCGCAGGCAAAAAACACCCCCTATCCTGATTAAGGCACAAGTTCACCCTGCTTCGCAATTTATCGTGATTTCCCGCCCGTTCCGGCGGGTTCTGTGGAGTAAAAGGTTAATAAATGATTAAATTATTAACATCAAATAGAATACTACCAGCGACCCCCCTGTGGCAAATATTTCAGGGACGGCAACCAGCCATTTTTGTCCTATTTCCCCTCTTAATAACTCTTTAAAACTGTGTTTTTTGTTGGTTTTCGGGGGTTGCCAGCCCAAAACGACCGGTTGCCAAAAAATATTTTTTTGTGATAAAATTCTTGAGTCTGGAGGCTTAAATTGCGCATTGTTTTTATGGGTTCGCCCGAATTTGCCGTACCTTCTCTGGAACACCTCGTCCTCAATGGGTATGAGGTTGTCGCTGTTTATACCCGGCCGGATAGACCCGTCGGCCGGGGGCTTGCCGTTGCTCCGCCACCGGTAAAGGCATCGGCCGTAAAACGGGGATTGCCGGTGTTCCAGCCGGATAGTTTCCGGTCGGCCGAGGCGGTGGTAAAGCTGGCGGCGTTCAAACCCGATGTCATCGTGGTGTGCGCCTTCGGACAGATTCTGCCGCAGTCGGTCCTGGATATTCCGGCTTACCAGTGCGTTAATGTCCATTTTTCCCTGCTGCCCAGGCACCGGGGAGCCGCGCCGGTGGTGGCGGCCGTACTGGCCGGGGACGAGTTTACCGGAGTCAGCATACAGCTCGTCAGGAGGAAGCTGGATACCGGCCCGGTACTGGCCCGAGCGGCAATTCCCATATCGTCACCGGATAATACCGGCACGCTCACGGATAAACTTTCTCTGGTGGGAGCCCACCTGCTGCTGGAGGCCCTGACCGGCTGGCGGCGTGGCGAAATTACTCCCCAGCCACAGAACGAAGACGAGGCCACCTATTTCAGCCAGATTAACAAAGAGGATGGGGAGATTGACTGGAACCTCCCGGCGGTGGAAATCTGGCGCAGAGTGCGGGCCTTTCACCCCTGGCCCGGGTGTTATACGACCTGGCGGGGTAAGCAGTTCAAAATTTTAAAGGCGGCAGTCCTGCCCGGAGAGGCGTCTTTGGGGGTGGGGCAGGTGATAACTCTCCCCGGGCATGATGCGGGGCCGGGCATCGGCACGGGCGAGGGTATCCTCGGCGTGGTCAAGGTCCAGCTGGAGGGCAAGCGGGCGATGTCCGCCGCCGAGTTCCTGAGGGGCCAGCGGGACTTCATCGGGGCGGTGCTGCCGAGCTAGCTCATAGTATTCACTCCCCGTGTTGTCCCACTTACGTTCAGCCTGTATAATCAGAGTTAAGGAGGCACTATTGTCTTTGCCGCAGGATTTAAGTAAATTCGATGCCCTGGTGGAAATAATCGCCCGACTGCGCGCCCCGGACGGCTGTCCCTGGGACAGGGAGCAGACCCATGCCACGCTGCGAGAGAACCTGCTGTCCGAGTGCTACGAGGTGCTGGAGGCGCTCGATGACGAGGACTCCGCCAGGCTCTGCGAGGAACTGGGCGACCTGCTGCTGCAGATTACGCTCCATGCCCAGATTGCCAGAGATAGCGGGGAATTCGAGATAGATGACGTGATTAAAGGCATCGCGACCAAGATAGTCCGCCGCCACCCGCATATCTTCGGTTCCACAAAGGTGAAGGATGCCGAGGAAGTAATGCATAACTGGGAGGAACTCAAGCGGGAAGAAAGGGAGGAGGGGGCTTCCATGCTGGAGGGAGTGCCGAAAAGCATGCCGGCTCTCGCCTACGCCTATGAGATTTCACGCCGGGCGGTCCGTGTCGGCTTCGAGTGGGAGGATATCGGGGGGGTTATCGATAAGCTGGCAGAAGAGATAAGGGAAATCAAAGATTCAGCCAGCCGGGAAGAGAAAGAGCAGGAATTCGGCGACCTTTTATTTACGTTAGTAAACGTAGCCCGCTGGGAGGGAATAGACGCCGAGGCGGCCCTGCTGGAGGCGAACCGGAAATTTTATAAACGCTTCGCGTACATGGAAGAGCTATGCCGCCAGCGGGGTCTGAATTTTCCGGAGCTTTCCTTCAAGGAGAAGGAGGACCTCTGGGAGGAGGCGAAGAGGGAGGCACAGGCGTAAAATCGGCTTGATGATACCTCTGCAATCAGAAGAGTTAGCCTTAGTAGAATTAATGAGAAGTTAAGATGGTCGGGGCGGGCAGATTTGAACTGCCGACCTCCGCGTCCCGAACGCGGCGCGCTAACCGGACTGCGCTACGCCCCGACTGCACTATTATAGGCGTATTAAGCCTCCGTTGTAAACCGGGGATGTAAATTAAATGAAATATCTCGTTCTGATAATCGATGGAGCCGCCGGTCTGCCCCTGCCGGAACGCGGCGGCAGGACCTGCCTGGAACTGGCCGTTACCCCCAACCTGGATGAAATGGCTTTAGAGGGTTTTGCGGGGCTGGTGCGCACCGTGCCGCCGGGGATGGAGCCGAGCAGCGCCTGCGCCTGCATGTCCGTACTTGGCTACGACCCCAAAGTCTATTATAAAGGCCGCGCTGCTATCGAGGCCAGGAGCCTGGGCATAGATATCGGCAGGGGAGAGGTCGTTTTCCGATGCAACCTGGTGGCGGTGCGCGACGGCAAGATGCATGACTACAGCTCCGGGCACATCAGCACCGAAGAGGCAAGCGCTCTCATCGAGGCTCTTAACGAAAAACTCGGCGGCGAAGACGTGATTTTTTATCCCGGCGTCAGCTACCGGCACATATTAAAGCTGAAGGGATACGAGGATACCCTCAAAGCCACCTGTACCCCGCCCCACGATATCCCCGGTAAGCCGGTGGCCGATTTCCTGCCGAAGGGCGAGGGCAGCGACTTCCTGCGTGACCTCATGGCGCGCTCTGAGAACCTGCTGAGCAGCCATCAAATCAACATAGCGCGCCGCAACTGCGGCGATGTGCCCGTTACCACTATCTGGCTTTTCTGGGGCAGCGGGCAGGTGCCTGAAATGCCCGCCTTTAAGACGGTCTACGGACTCGATGCCGCCCTGACATCGGGGGTTGATTTGCTGAAAGGGTTGGCGAAAATGGCAAATATGGACGTGCTGTATATCAGGGGTGTGACGGACGGGCCGGATAATGACAACGCCACCCAGATAGCCGGGGCCCTGGAGGCGCTGAAAAATTACGACTTGGCGGTGGTACATATCGAGGCACCCGACGAGGCCGCCCACGGCGGTCTGATTGATGAAAAGATAGAGGCTATCCAGAAAATAGATGCGGAAGTCGTCAGTCAGTTGCGGGCGTGGCGGGGGGATGACCTGCGGGTGCTGGTGATGCCCGACCACCCCACCCCGATTCAGCTGCGCACCCACTCCGCCGACCCGGTGCCGTTTTTAATCTGGGGCAAAGGCGTAAAGGCTAACGGGGCAAAGAGGTTCACCGAAGCCGAGGCCAGAAGCACTGGCGTTTTTATCGCGGAAGGGTATAATATAATGGGCAGGCTGGTGGGAAGGAATATCAGGCTTTGATGTTGGGGCTATTGACATTTATTTATAGAACGGTCATAATCTTCTGGAAAGTTGATTAATTAATTGGTAGAATAGTACTATATAACTATATACGTTAGTCCGGGTACTCTGGATGGGATTGACATTTACAGGTATATATGGGAAAATTTTCATCGTTATGTAGTCCTGTTCATTATGAAGGAGAGGTAATTTATGCCTATAGTTGTGCAGAAGTATGGGGGGAGTTCTCTTGCCGGTGTTTCAAAGATCAAGGAGGTAGCCAAACATATTATTGAGACAAAGGAAAACGGCAATCAGCCTGTAGTTGTTGTATCAGCCATGCAGGGCCAAACAGATCTCCTGCTTGGTTCAGCTAAAGCAGTTAGAGGTGAGACTAACGGAAGAGAACTAGCTAAATTACTCTTTACTGGTGAAATTGTTTCGAGTACCTTGTTAGCGATGGCGTTAAAAAGTGAGGGGCATGAAGCGATAAGCCTTAATGGTGCCGAAGCGGGGATAAGGACTGATACTAATTATACCCGAGCTCGAATTCTAAAGGTTGACCCCAAAAGAGTGATTAAGGAAATAGAGAAAGGGAAAATTGTCATTGTTGCCGGCTTCCAGGGGATTACCGAGGGGATGGATATAACCACATTGGGCAGAGGTGGCTCGGATATCACAGCAGTGGCTCTGGCGGCGGCGCTTGGTGTAAAGTGTGTGATTTATCATGAGCATGCTGGTGTCTATACTGCTGACCCGCGTCTCGTTTCTAAAGCTCGTCAGCTATCTGAGATTAGCTATGAGGAGCTGCTGGAGATGGCAGGCAGTGGTTCGAAGGTGCTCCAGCCTAGGGCAGTAGAGCTAGGGTGGGTTAACAACGTGCCTC
>JAUWZF010000176.1 GCA_030615475.1 Dehalococcoidales bacterium
ATCCCGGGCTATTTTCCGAGGTATTTCAGAGCGTTTCTCCCGGCAATACGGCCGGAGTTGGTAGCAAAGCTCGATGATAGACCTGAAGAATTTCCAATACTGTAACTGTCGCCGTACATGCCGCCCGCGTCATAACCTGCGGCATAAAGTCCGGGAATGACGTTGCCTTGCTTATCCATCACCTCCGTCCTGTGGTTTATCTTGATGCCTCCGAGTGTTCCCAAGAAGACAGTGCGTGCCTTAACGGCATAGAATTTCGGCCCCTTGAGCGGCCGGAGATATTTCGGGTTTTTGGCGAAGAGCTCATCGTGACCCTTCTCGCAGAATCCGTTATATTCGTCAACGGTGGCTTTGAATACCTCAGGATTCACCCCTATCTTCTCAGCCAGCTCTGGTATTGAGTCCGCTTCAAAGACCTCTGTGCTCTTGTTTCCAAGAGCCGCGTCCAGTTCCCGGTCCAATTCGGTAGTCCGTGAACCCGGGGGAAAATCCATCGCCATAGCTTTATCTATCCCTTTCTCCATCAGGTGCTGTTTTATGGAGGAATCGAATATGCTGTAGGTGCAGTCTCCATTTTGCCGGGCATTGGCATTACCTACGGCAGCATCGTCGAATACGACACTCTCGTCGCAAAACCGCTCTCCCAGATTATTCACCCAGAGATCGGGCTGTACCGCAGCACTTTCAAGATGCATACCCATGGCAAATTCCGGGCCTAATGGACCCGTGCGCACCAGCTCCAGGACACCCAGACCTTCATCGGCGGCGCCGACCTCGAAAGCCATGCGGATGCCATCCCCCATCTTGTCAATGTTGCCGATGGGGATTAAATTGACTCCCAGTTCAAACCCCGAATATTTCTTAATCCATTCTTTATTGTTCGCATAACCCCCGATGGCTATGATGACGGCTTTCGTTATCACCTGTATATCCTCATCATTCTCTTCTACGATGACACCGGTAATACGGTCGCCCGCCTTGAGTATTTGCTTCACCGGTGTCGCCGGTACGACGGTTGCCCCCAATTCCCTGGCTCTGGTAGTAAGGGGCTTCACGATAGCCTTTCCCCTACCCTTAACGAGGTGGTATGTCCGGGGAGCGTCGGGGATGTTGATGGTAGCGTCGGTGAATTCAACCCCTGCCTGCTGAAGCCAGGCAATGGTGGCGGCGGACTCATTCACGATAGCCCTGACCAGGCGCGGATTGGCCCGCCAGTGGCTGTAATCCATGATGTTTTTAAATGCCTGGTCGCGACTATAAGTAATATATCTTTCCCGCTGCATATCGCTTTCCACGGCAAACATTCCGTGAAAGAAGTTGGAGGTACCCCCCAGAGCGCGCTCTTTTTCAAAAACAATGACCCTGGCGCCGCCTTCTGCCGCGGTCAATGCCGCCGCCAGTCCTGAAACACCGGAACCTATCACGACAACATCGGTTTCTGCTGGTATTCGATTCATTGTTGCCCCTCCTTTCGCAAGAGGTACGATATGCGGATTTCTGGTGAACATGGAATCTCAGATGATTATAGTATTATGAGGGTCAAGAGGGCAAATTGGGGGGAGATGAAGGGCTTTTCTTTAGAACATGGTCGGGGCGCCCGGATTCGAACCGGGGACCTTCTGAACCCCATTCAGACGCGCTACCAAGCTGCGCTACGCCCCGTAAAGTCACCCGGGATTGTGGGGAACGACATAACTAATAATAGGTTAGCGGTATAGGATTGTCAAACCTGAGCGGGTTAATCTCCGGGCACTGACCTCAACCCAAAATACTGATAATCATGCAGAAACCCTAAACTTGACATGCTTGAGGTGGTGATGTAGATTTTTGCTAGGTTGGCTGTTCTCAGCCGATATTTCAAGACCGCAGTACGATTGTTTCGCCGGTCGTATCGTTCAGTTGATCTTTGGTATAAAATAGAGTGCAGGTGGAAAAAGAATGACGCAGCTTATAAAGACGCGTAAAGAAATTATCAGGAAAGCCGAGGAGCTGGCCGCAGGGTACGAAAAGGAATACAGCGGTTGTTGCCAGTGCACTTTTATAGCCGTAGTTGATGCCCTGAGGTGGGGAGGCGTGGAAATAGTCACGGAAGACATAGAAGATAGACTTTTCCCCGGCCTGTGCCTTCTTACCGGCGGTGTCGGTGTCACTACCGATGGCACCTGTGGTGCCGTTATCGGCGGCGTACTGGCCGTCGGCATGTCGCTGGGGGTTTCCCGGGGCGTTCAGGGGAAGGATATGAGTATCGTGGGTGACGGATATGACATCGTCTGGAGGGCGATTCTGGACAAGTACGACGAGAAGTACCGCTCTCAACTGTGTAAAGACATTCAGAGAAAGCATTATGGAAAATCCTGGGACTTTAGAATACCCGAGATGACTGAAGAGTACCTGGAGGTATCGGACGGGTGCACTATCAAAGAAACCGTCGTGTGGACCGTGGGGTGTATCCTGGACGAATTTGAGCAGAGAAATTTAAAATAACTCGCGCAAGCCTCTGCTCTTACCGACCCCAGTGGCAGGGGTTACCACCCTGTAGGAGAATGGAACAAAATGTAATATAATGTGTGTGGTTTTAATCGTAAAAAATAAAAGGAGGTAGACATGTCACCAGTATTACAGGACAAGGTAGCTATCATCACGGGGGCCAGCCGTGGCCTCGGGAAGGCCTTCGCCTTAAGATTCGCCGAGGAAGGGGCCAAGCTGCTATTGACCACTACCAGTCTGGAAAGGGCCAAGGGTACGGTTGATGAGATAAAAACCAAAGGCACGGAAGTAGCAATCATGGAGGCTGATATTGCCCAGGAAAGTGATACCCAGAAGATAGCTGAGAAAGTTATGCAAGAGTATGGCAGGGTGGATGTCCTCCTCAACAATGCCGCTATCTGGTACGGCATCAACGCCAAGCCGTGGGATCTCTGGACAGTAGAGGAATGGGACAGGATTTTTAGTGTTAATGTCAAAGGGACCTGGCTGGTCTGCAAGGCGATAGCCCCCCTGATGGTAAAGCAATCCAGCGGCAAGATTATCAACATAGCTTCTAATGTCGCGCAAGTACCGGCAGCTTCATTCTTTATGCCATATTCCTGCGGTAAAGGGGCCATTTATATCATGACTCATGCCCTGGCCAGGGCTCTGGGTGCCTCGAATATCAATGTCAATGCCATCGCGCCGGGATACACAGCCTCCGAGGCCAGTTTGAACCAGGACGGTAGCGACCAGACATTCGAGCTTGCTAACTCGGAACAGTCGTTGAAACGGCGTGAGGAGCCATCCGACCTGGTGGGAGCGGCCGTCTTTCTGGCCTCAGCCGACTCGGATTTCATATCGGGTCAGGTGCTCTATATCGACGGCGGCACCGTGATGCTATAGGGATAGGCTGGTTTCATCAACTGCGCAGTACGGTGTACGGGCAGGTTTCCCGGAGGTTGCAGCGGGCACAGATTTCGGCCTGTGTCCACGTTGTCATCTCCGGTCCTATGGCGATTATCATAGAAATCGATTTGCGGGGCACCATGATGCCCGAGGATGTCAGGCTCAGGCCGATGTCGCCGGCATGGGCCAGTCCCAGCAAATTCCACTGTTCCGTGATGGGCAAGCCGGGCATACCCGGATTGACGGGACTG
>JAUWZF010000113.1 GCA_030615475.1 Dehalococcoidales bacterium
GCCAGCTCCATCACGGACATTTTCTTAATAGCCGTCATTATATCAGCGATAGCCGCCGACGATACCTTGGGCTTCTCTGGCCTGGCCGCCTTGGGCTTCTTGGCCTCTTCTTTTTCCGGAGCAGGCTCTTCAGCCTTCGGCTCTTCCGGCGCGGGCTCTTCAGCCTTCGGCTCTTCCGGTGCGGGCTCTTCAGCCTTTGGCTCTTCCTGAACGGGCTCTTCGGCCTTCGGCTCTTCTACCGCAGCTTCTTCTTTCTTCTCTTCGTCTGCCATTTTACTCTCCCTCCAGTTGTTGAATTCTAGCCTGCAGCACTCCCATAATGCCTCTGATAGGGCCTGCAAGCACATTTACCAGTCCGTAGATAGGACTCTGCATTCCAGCCAGTACCTGGCCTATTAAAACCTCCCGCGACGGTAGTCTGGCCAGCGACTCCACGTCTTTAGGGCCTAAGACTCTATCCGCTAAAAAGCCTCCCTTGATACTGAGGATTGACTTTGTGGTGCGGATGTAATCGGTTATAACCTTCGCCGGGTCGGGTATCTCGCCATAGCCGAAAGCCACCGCCACCGGACCCGCAAAAAAGTCGGCCAGTTCATCCATGCCGATTTTCTTTGCAGCGAATCGCGCCAGCGAGTTCTTGACTACCCTGTATTCGATACCCGCCTCCCTGAGTTTGCGGCGCAAATCGTTCAACTCGGCAGTGGTCAGACCCCGGTAGTCAGTCAGGATACCGACATTGCACCCGGAGAATGTCTCCTGCAGGCTTTCGACAAGCTTCACTTTCTTTTCCGTTGCCATTCTCATACCTCCTGCGATACCACCGTACTTCCCGTCAAACCAATCCTGTATAAAGAAAAAGTCCCTGTGCCTGCCGCACAAGGACCTAACTATATCTGTATTTGTTACAGTATTTGTTTATCCTCGGCAGGCATTTCATTAAGCCGTAAGGCACCCGCTGTCTCAGGACTCTTTATTCAATTGTCAATCTATTTTAACACAGCTTTACGCTTTCGTAAAGCTAGCTGGCGCTTAAAGTCAGCGCGGTCGAAAGGTCGAGCTTGATACCCGGCCCCATGGTGGTGGTAATATAGGCGCTCTTGACATACTGTCCCTTGGCACCGCTGGGCCTGGCCTTGACCACGGCTTCCATCACCGCCGTCAGATTATCCATCAACATTTTTTCTTCAAAGCTGACCTTGCCCAGAGGCACATGGATAATGGCCGTCCTGTCCAGTTTGTATTCCACTCTCCCCTTGCGGGCGTCCTCAATCACTCTGGGCAAATCATTCATGGCGGCGACTGTCCCTGACTTGGGATTGGGCATCAAGCCCCGCCTGCCCAGGATTTTGCCGAGCTTACCTACCTTGCCCATCATCTCGGGGATGGCGATGGCCGTATCGAAATCAATCCAGCCATCTTCAATCTTCTTGATAAGGTCATCACCGCCGATAAAATCGGCTCCGGCGCTCTGGGCCACCTTCTCCGACTCTCCCTCGGCAAAGACGAGGACGCGCACCTTCTTGCCCAGACCGTGAGGCAGGAGAGCTATCCCTCTCACCTGCTGCTGGGCATTACGCGGGTCGAGCCCCATCCGCAGGTGAAGCTCGACGGCCTCATCGAATTTGGCATGGGCCGATTTTTTAACCAGCTCAATCGCTTTCTGCGGTTGATATGCCGTTGTCCGGTCAACCTGTGCGGCTGCTTCCTGATATTTCCTGCCGTGTTTTACCATGTTACTCCACCTTTATCCCCATACTTCGGGCAGTTCCCTCAATAATCCGCTCGGCGGCTTCAATGCTGTTGGCGTTCAGGTCCCTGGCTTTAAGCTCGGCAATTTCACGAAGTTTTTGCCTGGAGAGCGTACCGGCTTCCTCATGACCCGCCCGGCCGCTGGCTTTCTCTATAGTCAGGGCTTTCTTGAGCAAATCGGATGTCGGCGGCGTCTTGGTAATGAAGGTAAATGTCCTGTCTTCGTAAACGGTTATCTCTACCGGTATAATGGAACCGGCCTGTTTAGACGTCCGGTCGTTATACTCCTTACAAAAACCCATGATATTGAGGCCGTGCTGGCCCAGAGCCGGACCTACCGGCGGTGCCGGATTTGCCTGCCCGGCTGGAATCTGTAGTTTAATGACTGCTTTTACCTTTTTTGCCATCCTGTATCTCCGGAAACGTTACAGTTTGTCTATCTGTAAAAAGTCAAGCTCCACCGGCGTTTCCTGACCGAATAAGGAGAGAAGCACCTTGACTTTACCTTTTCCCATGTTTATCTCATCGACAACACCCACGAAATCAATAAACGGGCCGTCAGTAACCCTGACGCTCTGCCCCTTGCGGAAACCGACCTTGACCTTGGGAGTCTCGGCCGTCATCTGCTTCAGAATCTCACTGACCTCTTTCTCCTCCAGCGGCGTCGGTGTATTACCGCTGCCGACAAAACCGGTTACACCCGGAGTATTACGAACCACGCTCCAGCTGCTTTCATCCATCTTCATCTGGACCAGGACATAACCGGGCAATATCTTCTTGGTCACCGTGCGGCGGCGTCCGCCCCTGACCTCTATCTCGTCCTCGGTGGGTATCACCACCTCAGTGATTTCATTCCCGGAGTCCATGAACTTGATGCGCTGCTCCAGGTTCTTCTTGACCCGCTCTTCATGCCCGGAATAGGTATGAATCACGTACCATTTTTTATCATTCTCCGCCACAAATAACCTCACTATCTGAATTCTTGGAAAAAACAACGACTGTCCCGTACATCAGACGACCTCAATTCAATCCGGGAGACAAGCTATTATCTACCCACGAAAACTTTGTTTACGAGTTCAGTGAAACCGAAATCAAGAACTCCCAGAACGATGCCCGCAATAATGGTAACAACCAGTACCAGCCCTGTTAAGTACGCAATCTCTCTCCTGGTGAGCCAGACCACCTTTTTCAGCTCATTGACAATCTCGCTAATATAATTGAAAAGCCTGAATCTTCTTCGCTTGGTTGTAATCTGATGCGTCATCGCCGGTTACTTTCACCTAACAGCAGCGCCTGGCTACTTTGCCTCCCGATGCAGTCGATGTGTGCGGCAGCGGGGGCAATACTTGTTTAGCTCTAAACGCTGCGTATCGTTTCTCCTGTTTTTAGTTGTCGTATAGGTCCGCTCCTTGCACTCGGTACAGGCAAGGTAAATTATACCCCTGGCGTCAGCTTTCTTGGCCATGATTTATTCCAGAATCTTGGTAAAGGTGCCAGCACCTACCGTCCTACCTCCTTCACGAATAGCAAAACGCAGACCCTCTTCCAGAGCGACCGGGTAGATGAGTTTTATCTTCATGTTGATGTTATCACCGGGCATGACCATCTCCACCCCTTCCGGCAGCTCGATGGTACCGGTAACATCGGTCGTCCGGATGTAGAACTGGGGCTTGTAGCCGTTAAAGAACGGGGTATGCCGGCCGCCTTCATCTTTGGTCAAAACGTAGACCTGACCCTCGGAGTAGGTATGCGGTTTGATGGTACCCGGAGCCGCCAGCACCTGACCGCGCTCGATGTCCTCACGCTCGACGCCCCTGAGAAGCGCACCGACGGCATCGCCGGCCTCGGCCTGGTCCAGCGTCTTGTGGAACATTTCCAGACCGGTAATAACGACCTTACGGGGTTCATGATGCAGACCGACAATCTCGGTCTCGTCGCCGACTTTAACCGTACCGCGCTCAACCCTGCCCGTGGGCACGGTGCCCCGCCCTGTGATGCTGAAGACGTCCTCGACGTGCCTCAGGAACGGCTGGTCCTTGGGGCGTTCCGGCACCGGGATATAAGTGTCAACGGCATCCATCAGCTTCAGGATACCGCTGCACCACTCGCATTCGCTCTTACCGCAGCCACACTCCAGGGCTTTAAGGGCACTGACACGTACGATCGGGATATCATCGCCGGGGAACTCGTATTTGCTGAGGAGTTCCCTCACTTCCATTTCCACCAGGTCCAGAAGCTCCTCGTCATCCATCATGTCCACCTTGTTCAGGGCGACCACGACGTAAGGAACCTGCACCTGGCGCGCCAGCAGAACATGCTCTCTGGTCTGCGGCATGGGCCCGTCCGGGGCGCTTACTACCAGTATGGCCCCGTCCATCTGGGCGGCGCCGGTAATCATGTTTTTAATAAAGTCAGCATGACCGGGACAGTCGATGTGGGCGTAATGCCTTTTTTCTGTTTCGTATTCAATATGGGCAATGGCAATGGTCAGACCCCTCGCCTTCTCTTCCGGGGCATTGTCGATACTCTCGAAGGACCGATAACCGGTGGTGCCGTACTTGGACAATACCAGCGTTATCGCCGAGGTGAGGGTCGTCTTTCCGTGGTCAACGTGACCGATAGTGCCCACGTTTACATGTGGTTTTGTCCTATCAAATTTCTGTTTTGCCATTTCAACCTCCCTTTATTCCGAGCCCACAATCGGATTCGAACCGATGACCCCATTCTTACCAAGAATGTGCTCTACCGACTGAGCTATGTGGGCGTCGGTATTATTATACAGATTTTTATGACTATTTGTCTATACTTATTTATAGTATTGGACTCACATTATGGTGGAGGGGGCAGGATTCGAACCTGCGTAGCCCTTAGGGCGGCAGATTTACAGTCTGCTCCGATTAACCACTCCGGCACCCCTCCCAGCAAGACTCTTAATAGTGCCAACCCAGCCCGAGGAGGGATTCGAACCCATCAACCTACCGATTACAAGTCGGTTGCGCTACCATTGCGCCACTCGGGCATTAAGCTCAACAGATTTTGAAAATTACAGGAATAACTAAAGTATTATAAGAACGGCGTATGCAAAAGTCAAGCTGAGGTATAACTCAACAGGTTTACCTA
>JAUWZF010000220.1 GCA_030615475.1 Dehalococcoidales bacterium
GAGACAGGGTCCCTATCCCGAAATCCCCCTCTACACCATCGCCGATGCCGAGGCGACCTTGCCTCTGTTTGATACCTTCGACTACAACCAGCCGGTAAGCATCGGAGAGGGCATCCAGGCCACTTTTCACGACGCCGGCCACGTGCTCGGCTCAGCCATGATCAAGCTGGTAATCAGTCAGGGAGAGGAAAAAAGGAGCATCGTCTTCTCCGGAGACATCGGCAGGTGGGGTCGCCCGATACTGGAGGACCCGAGCTTCTTCCGCAGGACGGACTATATCGTGATGGAGTCCACCTACGGAGACAGGGAACACGAGGGCAACAATGAAATCGGTGATGACCTTGCGGAAATAGTGAAGGCGGCCTTTGAAGCCGGCGGCAACATCATCGTCCCCAGCTTCGCCCTACAGCGCGCTCAGGAAATACTGTACTACCTCAACATCCTGAGGCTGGAAAAACGCATACCGTACCTGAAGGTCTATCTCGACAGCCCGATGGCGATAAAAATCACGGGGGTATTCAAGCGTTACCATGAGCTATTCGACGAGGAGATGAAGGAACTACTGCAGCAACGCCAGTCGCCTTTCGATTTTTCCGGCCTGAAAATGGTAGAGACCGCGGAAGAGTCCAAAGCCCTGAACAGCATCAAGGGCACGGTCATGATTATCGCCGGCTCGGGGATGTGTACCGGCGGCCGGATAAAGCATCACCTCGCCAATAATATCTCGCGACGGGAAAGCACGGTACTCTTCATCGGCTACCAGGCGCAAGGCACCCTGGGCAGACATATAGTCGACGGCGCCAGGAGCGTTAGAATTCACGGCAGGCGGCGCCCGGTCCGCGCCCGGATAGCCCAGATACTCGGCTTTTCGGCGCATGCCGACAGGGACGACCTCATGAGATGGCTTTCCAAGCTTTCGGCGGAGCCCAGGCACGTTTTCATTACTCACGGAGAGAAGCAGGCCGCCGAGCAGTTCAGCAAGTTTCTAAGAGAGAAAACAGGCTACGAAAGCTCGGTGCCGGCGTACAATACCAGGGTTACTCTGGAATAACGGTGTCTATGTTGACAGGGAGGGACCATGCACGACGAATATGAAATCAACGAACTGGCTAAAGAAGAATCGTGGCGGATGTTCCGTATCATCGGGGAGCTGGTGGAGGGTTTCGATAGTCTGGCCGATATCGAACCGGCCGTGACGATATACGGCTCCGCCCGACTTCAACCCGACGACGAGCTGTACAAGCAGACCGAGGAAATCGCTCATTTACTCGGTAAGGCCGGCTTCAATATCATGACCGGCGGCGGCCCCGGCGTCATGGAAGCCGCCAACAAAGGAGCACGCCGGGCGGGGGTTACGTCGGCCGGGCTGAACATCAGGCTGCCCCAGGAGCAGGTAGGTAATGATTACGCGGACAGATCAATAACCTTTCATCATTTCTTCGTGCGTAAAGTCATGCTGGTGAAATACGCCACCGCCTTCGTCATCATGCCCGGCGGCCTGGGCACCCTGGACGAATTAACCGAGGTGCTGACGCTGATACAAACGGAAAAGATAAGACCCTTCCCGGTAATCCTGTTTTCCAGCGAATACTGGCACGGTTTACTCGAATGGTTGAAAGGGACGGTGCTGGCCTGCGGCTCGATTTCAGAGGAAGACTTCGACCTGCTGCGGGTATTTGATTCCCCCAGAAAAATAGTCGGCGCCGTGGAGAAGTGGTACAACAAACACCAGGTTACCGGGAAGAAAGCGCTGCAGGCATAATATATGCAAGTATTGTGCAGTATTCACGGGATTTATTAAAGTATTAGATATCCCATTACCTTTTAATCTTCCCCTAATCTTACTAATACTCCCCTATCCACTTTTGTGTACTTGACTTATTATCCAATTATCATTATTATTAACTTATTACTACTGCTTAATTAATAACATTATCAGGATAATAACAAAGTTGCTGATCTACAGGTTAATAAGTTCACAAATCCGCAGCGACACGGTAAATTCGAGAAGCCTGCGGTGGGGGTGCTACCTTGGACGAAATAAATGAAGCCATCAAGAAATTTCAGAAAGAGCTTAACGGCGGCACGTCCTCACTTGTTCTGCTGAGTGTCCTGGATAAAGCCGAAAGCCCCATGTACGGCTACCAGATTGCCAAGCTTATCGAGGCCGAAACAAAAGACGTGGACATCATGAAGCAGGGTGCGTTATACCCGGTGCTGAGGTCCCTCGAAAGCACCGGCCTGCTGGAGAGCGAAGTGGAGCCTTCCGTATCCGGTCCGCCGCGGCGCTACTATAAAATAACCGATTCCGGCCGCACGACCCTGGCTAAATGGATAGAAATCTGGCATCAGACAAGGCAGTTCGTCGATGCCGTCATAGAAGGAGGGGATGATGATTAATAATATCGAGCAATACCTGTCCGAACTGAAGAGAGAACTCTCCGGCAGCGACCGCGCCACCATTCAGGATGCCCTGTCCGATGCCGAGGAACACCTGAGGACAGCCCTGAACAGCGCCGCGGAAGCGGACCCCAAGATTTCAGAGGCCGAAGCCCTGGCAGCCATCGTGGAAAAATACGGCGCCCCCGGAGAGGTCGCCGCCGCTTACAAGGAAATCGAGTCCCGCACTCCTTCGGCTTTCGCCAGACCCACCTATAAGGAGAGCGAGATTGAGGTTACGCCGGAGGCTGAAGAACCGGTTGTCGTCGATACGCGACCATTCTATGTGAAATTCTTCGGGATATTCGCCGACCTCAGGGCATGGGGGGCGCTGCTCTACCTGCTTTTCGCACTGGGCACCGGCATCATCTACTTCACCTGGGCGGTTACGGGGCTGTCATTGTCCCTGGGTTTATTAATATTGATTATCGGCATACCCATTGCCGGGCTTTTCCTGCTTTCCGTGAGAGGGATAGCCCTGGTGGAGGGGCGTATCGTGGAGGCGCTGCTGGGCGTAAGAATG
>JAUWZF010000238.1 GCA_030615475.1 Dehalococcoidales bacterium
GTGGAAAGGGCACAGCGCCGTCAGGTTACGTCCCGACTTTTTCAGAGTGGCGTACTGGCTGATAACCTCAACGATGTCTATTTTCTGCTTTACTTCGTCGATAGCGCTCATGGTTAATTAAGGAACAATAATATATTATACTACTTTTTCACTGGTAGCACTTCCCTTGAGCCTGAAAGGGAAGGTCAGGTTGTACGCTAATAGCTCAGGCGGATTTTAATGCCGCGATTGTGAAGGTACTCTTTCAGCGTCCGGCAGGTGTATTCGCCGTAGTGGACAATCGAGGCTACCAGGGCGGCATCGGCGTGTCCCTCGGTAAGCACGTCGTAAAGGTGCTCCGGCTGGCCGGCCCCGCCCGAAGCTATAACGGGAATACCGACGGAATCGGCAATCATCCGGGTGAGATTAATTTCATAGCCGTCTCTGGTGCCGTCGGCGTCGATGGAGTTGATGACCAGTTCGCCGGCGCCCAGCTGCTCGCCCGTTTTCGCCCACCAGAGGCCGTCGATGCCCATAGGGGTGACGCCGCCGTTGACGACAATCTCATACCCCGAAGGCATCTCTCTGGTGGGGTCCACCCTCCTGATATCCATCGAAAGGATGGTGCTCTGGGAGCCGATGGCGCGGGCTATTTCCGAGATAAGCTCCTTGCGCTTGACGGCGGCCGTGTTGACGTTTACCTTTTCGGCGCCGGCATTCCTCAGCTTCGTGGCGTCTTCCACGGAGCGGATACCCCCGCCCACCGAGAAGGGAATGAAAATCTGCCGGGCCACTTCCTCGACGAAATCAATCATGATGTCACGATTTTCCCGTGAGGCGGTAATGTCGTAGAAGACAAGCTCGTCAACCCCGTCCTCGTAGTACTGGCGGGCTTTGGCAACGGGGTCGCCGATATCCCTGGTATCGACGAACTTAATGCTCTTGGCGAGCTTGCCGCCGCGGACATCAAGGCAGACTACCAATCTTTTACTGAGCATGGCTGATATTTTACACCCTCTCCTGATTAACCTGTCAAGGTGCCGTCCCACCAGGCGAACCGTTCCAGAATTTGCAGTCCCAGTCGGCCGCTTTTTTCCGGGTGGAACTGCATGGCGAACAGGTTGCGGCTTCCCAGCGCCGAACAGAAATCGCCGCCGTGACTGGAGACGGCATAGACGTCTTTTTTATCGCCAGGCTGCGGATAATACGAGTGGACAAAGTAAAACTCGTCACCCGGCTGGATACCGTCGAGCAGGGGGTGGGGCTGCGTTACTGTAACTTCGTTCCAGCCCATGTGCGGTATCTTGAGCAGCTTATCTTTGAGCCGGAAACGGACGGTTTTCCCCGCCACCAGGCCGAGACATTTCTGGTTGCCTTCCTCGGAGCTTTCCAGGATAATCTGCGCACCTATGCAAATCCCCAGAATCGGGATTCCCGCCTTGAAGGCATTTTTCAGGGCGTTGTCCAGTCCCGTTTTAATAAGGTATTCCATGGCACTGGGGGCGGCGCCGACCCCCGGAAAGATTATCCTTTCCGCTCTGGCGACTTTGGTCGGGTCGCTGGTGACGATGGCCTTAACGCCGACCTCCGCGCAGGCGCGCTGCACGCTGCGGATGTTACCGGCGTTATAATCAATTATTGTAATCATTTTAATTCATTCCGTCATTCCCGCGAAAGCGGGAATCTATTATTCAAGTTAATTGTTATCAACCTGGATTCCCGATCAGGTCGGGAATGACAATTTCCAGACGTCTTCTTAACCTTCTCTTAATGAGCGAGCTCTTCCGCCAGTCTCAGGGCGTAGTGGTCGGTCATGCCGGCAATGTAGTCGACGACTCTCCGCTCGGTGGCGTCACTGTAGAGGCGGTATTCCGCGGGCAGCTTGTCTTCGTGTTCATTGAAATACCGGTATAAAAAGCGAAGCACTTCTCTGGCATTTTCCGCTTCCGCCTGTGCCGAGCGCGGATTATACACTCGCTCGAAAAGGAAGTCGCGAAGCGTATTGGTCGCCGTCAGTACCGGGGGACTCATTTTTATCGCGGGTCTCTCCCTGATTATATCACAAGTGCGGACATCCCACGAGTTTTCAATAATATCGCAGACCATGGTGTTGATACGCTGCGAGTGGGAAAGCCCCAGTACCTCAACGATTTCAAGGGGTAAATCGCCCTCGGTGAGGATTCCCGCCCGGATAGCGTCGCCGATATCATGATTAATCCAGCCAATCGTATCGGAAATCTTGACCGCCTCCCCTTCCAGCGTGTTCATTTCGCCCCAGTCCTTGCCGAGGACAGCCACGCCCGACTTGGAGTGGTTGACGATACCGTCCCTGACCTCCCAGGTCAGGTTCAGTCCGTGGCCGTCTTTCTCCAGAAGTTCGACGACGCGCAGGCTTTGCTGGTTGTGGCGGAACCCCTGGCGGTAGAGTTCGTCAAGCATGTCCTCGCCCACGTGGCCGAAAGGGGTATGCCCCAGGTCGTGGCCCAGGGCTATCGCCTCCGTAAGGTCTTCGTTAAGATTGAGGGCGCGGGCGATGGTGCGGGCTATCTGGGAGACCTCCAGCGTGTGGGTGAGGCGGGTTACATAGTGGTCTCCCAGGGGAGCGATGAAGACCTGTGTCTTGTGCTTGAGGCGGCGGAATGATTTGCTGTGGATAATACGGTCGCGGTCACGCTGAAAAGCGGTGCGCACCGGGCACGGCTCCTCATACCGCTGGCGACCGCGCGACAGCCTGCTTTTGACGGCATGAGGCGAGAGGCTTTCTTCTCTCTCCTCGCTCATCCGGCGTATATTGAGTTTTCCAATCACTTGATGCCCAGTTTTGCTTCGGCTG
>JAUWZF010000189.1 GCA_030615475.1 Dehalococcoidales bacterium
ACACAGGGGAGAAGCCCATTCAGGTGTCTTATATACCCCGTCCTCCTTCCCCAGAACGTATTACTCGATCCTCTCAAAACCGAATGTATGGGTAGCTTCATAATCCTTATCGTAATTTCCTTCAGTAATCCACATATATGCTATCGCCAGTTGTAATGCCGCATCTGTGTTTGGTCTTACCGGGATCCACTTATCGGCATGAACGCCGGCCCCGTAGTTTAAATCCGGGCAGATATATATACATTTTATTCCAAGCTCGGTAAACCAATAGCACAAACGGCTTGGCATTTGCTGGCTAAATCCTAATGGTGTGGTTTCCGGGTCACAACCCCAAAACAGAATCATATCAGTATTCTCAGCGATATCCTTGAAGCAATTCGTTTGAGGCCACATCATACCTACCCAAGGTTCCATTCCCCATACATGTTTCGCCCCCCAGTACCACCCTTCCCAGCTATCCGGATTTCTGATCTGCTGCGTATAACCCCCCAGAAGGTCAAGAAGCTTGGTATTACAGCCATGGGTAGAGTGTACCACCTTGGTCTCGCCGTGTCCGTCCGCCTGCAGGAGTATCGTTTCCGGTCCGTACTTCTTATGTACCCTCTTTATCTCGCTGGCTACTAAGTCCGTAGCCTCGTCCCAAGAAATTCTGACGTACTTGCTCGTACCCCGGTTCTGGGGATTCCTCTCACCGTTGGGGTCCCAGTCGACCCTCTTTAACGGGTATAGAATCCGGTTGGGGGAGTAAACGCGCTTTTTATAGGCCATACCGTGGGGAGGTATCATGGACTTCAACGGCGGGGTAAAGGTCTTGCCGTGGGCTACTATCTGCCACGGTTTCCATTCTTCAGGCTTGTACTTCCAATCATAGTGGAATGGTCTAATCCTGATTAATTTACCGTTCTTAACATCGACAGCCGCCATGTTTGAGTTATCACCGAAACTACTCAAACCGGTACCCTTGATACAGGTTTTCTCTCCTGCTGTAGGCTTCCCTTTTTGAGCCATTTTACCTCCCTTTCTGTCCGTTTCAGCAGTTTTCAGACAAGGTGAGCCTGCAGAGATAATACACTCTGACCGTGGTTCTGGTCAAATCAATCAGTCAGTCTACCTCCTTCTATATAGTTGTGATAAATTAGGCTTTATATACCTTACATAGAAATGCCATGAGCGATTCGGAACCGGTATGAGGGTCACAGGGCATATCCGCGACTAAAACATTCACGTTTGATTCCGTGAAGCCATATTCCGGCGGCTCTTTCTCCGGGAACCACCAGCCATGCTGGGCGTGAACGACCCCGGGGTGAATCCCGTCCGTTAGTTTCGCCCTCTGCTTGATCCTGCCCCTGGGGCTTTCAATCCAGACCCAGTCTCCGGGCTCTATACCCAGGCCGCCCGCGGTATCGGGGTGGATTTCCATTATGTTGCATGTACTGTCAGTAACTATAGCACAAACCAGTATTGACCATGTTAACCAGTTGAATTAGCCTTGTCAAAGTCCGTTTCAGCAGCCCTAATTATCATGTAATTCGTGGTTTGACAATATAGCTCTCGTTTGGTAGACTCTCTTGAGTTAGCCATGTCTGATTCTTGTCCGATTGAAATTTACCATGACAAATTGATAGACTGAATGTTGGCATGGAGAAGGTGCCTGTTATAGATACCCGGGGATAAGAAAGCCTTCCACTCCTGCCTGTTCGATGTTACCACCTTTATTTCATGGGATATAAAAGCCAAAATTAGAAGGAGCTTTTTCATGGAAGCTAAAAAGCAGATTCCCTGCCTTGAGGGGTGGTTGACCATGCCGCCGCAGGAACCTCAACTTATAGGTAACAGGTGCCAGTCATGCGGGCACTACTTCTTCCCGAAAGCAAAAACCTGCCGCAACCCGCTTTGTGATAAAGCAAAGCCCCTGAAAGACGTGCTGCTCAGCAGAAAGGGCAAGCTGTTTGCTTACACTATCAATTATTACTCGCCCCCACCCCCATATCATTCTCCAGACCCCTTCGTACCTTTCGGTGTTGCCAGTATCGCACTGCCGGAGGGCATCAAAGTCGGGGGGCAGGTTCCAAAGGACGTCGACCTGGATAAGCTGAAGGTAGGCATGGACATGGAGACAGTGAGAGAGGTACTTTATGAAGACGACCAGGGAAACGAAGTTTTAAGCTGGATGTTCCGGCCTGCCACATCATAAAGTAAAATTGTGCTGTTAAAATCAACAAATAATGACCGAAGCTGTGAACTAGCAAAGGGGGAGGGAAGATGAGAGAAGCCGCTATCATAGGCATAGGAATACACTCCTGGGGGAAATTCCCGGAAAAGAGCGTCCACGAACTGAACCTGGAAATAGCCCAGATGGCGCTCAAAGATGCCAATATGGAGTGGAAAGATATTCAGGGGTTGTTTTGCGGGCAGGACCCCTGGGCCGGCATCCAGGGCATGCTGGCGGGTTCGGCCCTGGCACAGAACCTCGGCCTGACCGGGATACCGGTGACCAATAATTATAACGCCTGTGCCACCGGCGGCTACGCTCTAAGGACAGCCCACCTTTACATTACCTCCGGCCTCATTGACACGGCTCTCGTCATCGGGGGGAGTATCTCACCAAAAGGAGCCTTCGGCACCACCCAGTATGACGAGTTTGATGAGACCGACCTTGACAGCCAGCGATTTAGAATCCTCGGGTCAGCCAATTTCACCGGGTTCGCCATGGCGGCACAGAGACGAATGCAGCAACACGGACTGACCGAGGAGGACCTTGCCCTGCAAAAAGTCAAGGCAAGCAAGTTCGGCTCGCTCAACCCCAACGCCCGGTATCACAAAGTATACACCGTAGAAGAGGTATTGGCCTCCCCTATGGTGGCTTACCCCGTGCATCTTTACGAGGTATGCGCCACGAGTGACGGCGCCGCCGCGGCCGTGGTATGCAGCACGGACGTTGCCAGAAAATATACCACCAAGCCGATTATCCTGGCCGGTATCGGGGCTTCAAACCCGCAGTATCCCGCCCCCGGCATGGGTGGTTTCGGCAGCGACTTCAGTGAAGTCCCGCCCCCGAACGAGAATGATGCCGGTATAAAATCAACCTTCAAGGCTTACGAGGAGGCCGGCATAGGGCCCGAGAACCTGGACGTGGCAAGCGTCTATGACCTTACCGGCGCTATGGAAATACAGTGGTATGAAGATATCGGGCTCTGCAAGGAAGGCGAGGCTGAAAAACTGCTCAGGGAAGGCGCCACGTCAATGGGCGGCAGGATTCCGGTCTGTACCGACGGCGGC
>JAUWZF010000229.1 GCA_030615475.1 Dehalococcoidales bacterium
AGCCGAAGAACGTGTGGAAATAACCGGTCTTGATTACAGCCTGCCGATGCTGGAGCTGGCAGGGCAGAAGGCAACCAGGGCCGGTGTGGGGGAGAAGTTAAAGTTCGTTCATGGTGAAGCCACGCAAATACCCTTCCCCGACGGCCACTTCGACTGCGTGGGTATATCCTTTGCCTTCCGCAACCTTACCTATAAAAATCCGCTATGCCTGCCCCACCTTGCCGAGGTAAAGAGAGTCCTCAAAGCGGGCGGCCGGTACGTCATCGTGGAGTCGAGCCAGCCGGAGAACCGGGCAATCAGAACGCTCTTCCACTTCTACCTGCGGGCTTTAGTGAAGCCGGTGGGTATACTGCTCTCCGGCAATAAAGGCGCCTACCGCTACCTGGCGGAGTCGGCGTCGAGGTACTATTCCCCGAAGGAAGTCAGGGAAATGCTGCTTGGGGCGGGATTCGGGAGTGTCAGCTACCGTCCGCTGTTCTTCGGCGCGGCCGGAATACACGTGGCTACCAGATAAAGTTAAATCTGGTGCTCGATGCAATGTTCACGCAGAGTGTTGAGGGCGGCGAAGAAGTCCCGCATCATCACACTCACCGGGTACATCCCTTTCTCGGTAACATGCAGTACGCCATTCCCGGAAACCAGCCCGAAGGCTTTAAAAAAGGTGAGCTCCGTCCGCAGCTTACTCTGAGCATTATTGCCGAAGCGACGTCGAAGCGCTTCTATATCCAGCTTCATCCCGAAAAGTTTTGTTAACAGGTAGTAGCGCAGATTCTCCTTCTTAGAGAGTTTGCGCCAGCCCACGATGGGCAATCGTTCACTATTAGTCAGCTCGTGATAGCGGTCGAGTGAAAAGGAGTTAACGAAGAAATTTCCGTGTATAATGCTTACAGAACCGGCGCCGATGCCGATGTAGTCGTCAAACTCGATGATGTACTCGTCAATCATCCGTTCGCCGCGGGAGAAGCACCAGGCCGTCGAGGCTTTATAGCCACCGCGGTAGAGTTCGCACAGGATAACATCGTAAAACTGCTTCTCGCGGGAATTATCTACCCTGTTAAACTTACGCTCCATTGCGTCCTTCTTGTGGGGGGAAGCCATGAGTGGATAGAACGTGGCCTGGTCGATGCCCAGTTCCTTGAAGGCGGCTACATCGGCGGCGAACTGTTCGATTGTTTGGCCGGGGAAGTTAAAGACGAAGTCCACGTTCAGGGTATCGAACTGCCCCTCGGCCATGAGCAGGCGGCTTTTAACCTCGTCGGCAGGGCCGTTGACCCGCCCCATCGTTTTGAGCACCGGCTCCTCGAAGCTCTGCACACCGACGGAAAGTCGATTTATGCCCATTTCCTTTAAAAGTCCGATGTTCCGCTCGGTTAGCTCCCGGGGCGTTGTCTCCAGAGAGACTTCGCTGACATCAAACCACGCCCGCAGGTACTCTATAAATGAAGAAAGCTCGTCCATGAGCACCGTGGGCGTTCCCCCACCGAAGTAAATGCTGGGAAAATTGAAGCCGCGCCGTACGTACAAATCAAGCTCTTTCTTCAGGTCGATAAAATATCGGCGCGCCAGGTCTTCATTAAAAAGATAGCGGTTAAAGCAGCAGAACGGGCAAAGCGAACGGCAGAACGGTATGTGCACGTAGAGTGATATACCGGACTTACCCCCCAGTTTTCCCCCGTTGATAATGGAATCGTCAAAGGTGGGACTCAGATGGCGGAACTTGCGCCCCTCACGCCTGGTAACAAAGCTCACGAACTCCGGTATCATACCTGTCTTTCTATCGTCTCCTCTAAAAAATGATACCACACGACAGTGACTTTGGCGAACACGGGACGCAAGCGATAATCGGTGAGATTCTCTGATAAACTGAGGTAATAAGTGGTTGAGCGTTACTTGTTGGACAAACGGGTCCTGACAAATCCGGAATTGAATGCCTTCACGGCAATCGGGCAGAACTGGCTGTAGGTGCATCTATGTAACTCGGCAAAGGCCTGCTGCCGGCTGAGCGCTTTACGATAGACGTGGTCGGTGGTCATGTTGTCAAAAGCATCGGCGACGGCTATCAACCTGGCTCCCATCGGTATTGTTTCAGCGATGATTCCCTGCGGATAT
Organism: Dehalococcoidales bacterium; assembly: GCA_030615475.1. GTDB lineage: Bacteria > Chloroflexota > Dehalococcoidia > Dehalococcoidales > RBG-16-60-22 > JAFGPF01. The sequence goes on from JAUWZF010000229.1 coordinate 2,110, forward strand.
CCCTTACCGTCATACCTTTCATGGTGATAAAGAATGAGCTTGCTGGCTTCCTTGAGAAAAGGAATTTCTCTCAGCAGGTTATAACCTATTGCCGGGTGCTTTCGTATCATCTGCCATTCTTCATCAGTGAGGGCTTCAGACTTGTTCAGTATGCTGTCAGGGATGCTGAGCTTACCTATATCATGAAGGGTTGCCGCGTATTCGATATTCTGTTTCTCTTCCTTCGAAAGTGACAGCTCTCTCGCCCCTATGAGCGAATACTCCGCTACCTGCCGCGAGTGCCCGCCTCCGCTGGTTTCCTTGGCATCGGCCAGGGACACCAGTGCCCTGACGGTATTCTTGTAGGAATTCAGCAGGTTTACATTCATCCTGGCGTTTTCAATCGTCATAGCGGTGGTCGTCGCCACACCCAGCATTGTTTTCAGGTCCTGCTTGGTGAAATCAGTCCCGTCCGCCTTATTGAGCACTTCGATAACTCCGATAACTTTATCCCCGATAATAATCGGTACACCGATGATAGACCTCGTTTTGAAACCGGTGGCATTGTCGATCAGCTTGTAAAAATTCGCGTTCTTTTCGGCGTTATTCACAACCAGGGGTTTACCGTTCCGCGCTATCCAGCCGGCGATACCTGATTGCCGGCTGATGTGCAATCGTTTTAGTTGCTGCCCCACCGGGCCATCGGCAAACTTGAAATACAGTTCCTGGGTCTTTTCTTCAAGCAGGAGCAATGACGACGCTGAAGCGCCGAGGGCATTATGCGTCATCC
>JAUWZF010000177.1 GCA_030615475.1 Dehalococcoidales bacterium
CTGTTTTTCGTACCCGAACTTGCCGGGCGTGTAAAACCTCTTGCCTTTGAGAGAATCGGGCAGGTGCTGCTGCTCCACGAAATGTTCGGGGTAGTCGTGGGCGTATTTATAGTCCTTGCCGTAGCCCATTTCCTGCATCAGTGGCGTTACCGGATTGCGCAGGTGCATCGGCACCGATTCACTGGACCCCCCTTTAATTTCTTCGCGGACCTTGTTGTAGGCCTCGTAGAGCGAGTTGCTCTTGGGGGCGGTCGCCAGGTAGACAGCTGCCTGCGTCAGGGCCAGGTTGCCCTCGGGCATGCCGATGAAGTGGACCGCCTGCTGGGCCGCCATGGCCACCACCAGCGCCTGCGGGTCCGCCATGCCGACGTCCTCCGAGGCGAAACGTACCATGCGGCGGGCGATGTACAGGGGGTCTTCCCCCGCCTCCAGCATCATGGCCAGCCAGTAAATAGAGGCGTCCGGGTCCGAGTCCCGCATCGATTTATGCAGCGCGGAGATAATGTCGTAATGCTGCTCTCCCGCCCGGTCGTAGAGCACGGCCCGTCGCTGGAGGGCGTCTTCGATAACCGATAGCGTTATCAGGCGCGTACCCTCGGCGTCGGGCAGGGTGTTCTGAGCGGCCGTCTCCAGGGTGTTGAGGGCGACCCGCGCGTCGTGGCTGGACATGCCGATGAGATGGCCCATGGCGTCGGGGGCCAGCTGGGCGTTCAGCTCGCCGATGCCCTGGAACTTGTCCTTCAACGCCCGGTGAATCAGTATCTGAATCTCATCTTCGCCGAGGGGCTTGAGCGGCAGGATGCGGGTACGGGAGAGGAGAGGCGATGTCACCTCGAAGGAGGGATTTTCCGTGGTGGCGCCGATGAGGGTGACGGTGCCGTCCTCGACGTAGGGCAGAACGGCATCCTGCTGGGTCTTGTTGAAGCGGTGAATCTCGTCGATAAAGAGAATCGTTTTCTGCATGTGCACCTTACGCCGTTCCGCGGCCTGCTGCACTATCTTTCGCAGGTCGTTGACGCTGGCGCTGACCGCGCTTATCGGACTGAAGTGTGCGCCGGTGCTGTTGGCGATGATAAAGGCCAGCGTGGTCTTACCGCACCCCGGCGGCCCCCAGAAAATCATCGAGGGGATGCGGTCCGACTCTATAGCCCGCCGGAGCACGCGCCCCTTGCCGATGACATGCTCCTGCCCGACGAAGGTGTGCAGGCTGTTGGGCCTCATTCGCGTGGCCAGCGGGGCGTTCTGCATCTGCTGTTCCTGGTCCTTTTGTTCGAACATATCCATGCTCATGGTTCACCTTCTAAGACTTGCGTTATAGTTTACTGCAAATCCCTTATTTTTTCTACCTCACCCCCTTTATCCCCCTCTCCTTGATAGGAGAGGGGGAGGTTAGGAAAGAGGGGCTTCGCCCCTCTAGGACTGCCCTTTATCTTGGAGCCCATTCTCCGTTTTCGTTATAATATAAGTCTCTTGGGAAACCGCATGCATTCCAAATTGAATCAAACAAAGGTCTAAGTACTCTCTCTGCATTAACATCGTAGTTTTCTATGGTAGTTTCTGGTAATAGTAAAATATCTCTATCAATTTTATGACCCTCATCGAATAAAAATCTTCTACCGGCAGACATTGTATAGCCTTTGACGCCAATTAGAGTTAGGAAGATAAAAATTGGTAGCTCAACATCTAATGTTTTAAGAAGAGATAGATAATTAGTAAGAGATATAATTAATTCCTTTTCATACGTAATGCTTGGTATGAAAAGCGTTTCTTGAGGTTCCAATAGCAGCCCTTCCACAGCCTCAATAATTCCATTTCTATAAAGTTGAATATAAGAGTGTGAACGCTTTTCCTCATTCCAAGAATAACTTAGAAAACCATCTAGGTTGTACCTGTCGTTCCATCCTCCACAATATATCGGCTTCAATTTTCCAGTCTCTGATGTCACCTTATCTATGTCGTATCTTTGGTCTGGATTAAACGAAATGATTGGTACTAGGTGAAGAATTATTTTGGGGTTATCATAGAAAGGCACAGGAGTTTCCCCAGTAAATATCTTAGATATCCTATCTGTCCTAAAATTGCGAATTCTTTCTGTTATTGTTTCTGATAGATTGAAAGCAATCCGCAACTCCCCAACATCTAAAGGATATTTGCCGTTGGAGCTTCTTGAATAAAATTTATCATGACCGCCTAGAATTACGCGGTGAGGAGAAATCCAACTCTTGGGTATTCTTATTACTATTACAAATTTCGAGTTTCCAAGTGGCACCTCTTTAATATTTACAGAAGGTAATCTTGGTTGAATTCCTGTCCTTATCAAGTTATCTAACCGTAGTTTTTTTTCATCTACGTTTGTGATATTTATACCCTGCAAATCCTTTGGTAGTCCAGAATCATTATCTTGAACTATACCGAATATTAAGTCACCACCCCCGGCGTTTGCAAAAGACGAAACATCTGCAATAAATTCTTTCTTATCGGAGTCTGAGTTGCCGGGTAATGATTGTTTATATTCTATTGTCTTTTGCTCCAGCACCTCATTGTCTATTAAAGCTTGTAAATCAACTTTAGTGATTTCTTCTATATTCTTATTTATCATCTCACCTCCCTATTTATACCTCCTCACCTCGAACCTGTATAGCTTGACCGGCTCGTCCGGGCTGATGTCGCCCTTCTGCCGGCAGATGTCTATCTGGTACTCCACCGTGTCCACCCCCTCGAGGTCGGGCAGCAATAAACCCCGCCTGTACCCCGCCTCGACAATGACGCCGTACTTCCTGGGGTCGAGCTGGCTTGCGTCTGCCACCGGCTCGGGACTGGTGAGCACATCGACGCTGTAATCGAGGTCTTTCAGCTCCTCCGGGGCGACGGGCGGGAAACGCGGGTCGCGTGTCGCCGAGCTTACCGCGTTGGTGGCAATCTCCTCGGCCACGTTCTTCTCCTGCGACTCAAAAGTACCGATACAGCCCCTCAGGGCTCCGAGCTTGTGAATGGAGACGAAGACCCCGGCCTGCTCCTTCATCTCCGGGGTGAGGTCTTTCGGTGGCGAGGGTTTTTCTCCCTCCTTGACATAGGTCTCCACGGTTTCCTTCGCTAGAGCCGCCAGCGGGTGCATGCCGGCCTTTTTAAAGATGACGCCGGCGTAGCCGACCACCTCCATATAATCGCCGGTGGTATCGCCGCTGGTCTGGTATTTTATTAACTCCGCTCCGGTAGCGCCCAGCTCTTTGGCGGCTGATATGAGGCAGACTAAAGGGCCGTGAGCGCACATCGATATGTGGAGGTTTTTGTACCGAAGGGTCAGTTCGTCCTCGTCGAGGGCCAGCATGGCCTCCACCGCTTTCATGTCCTTCTCTTCGGCGGATGCCTGTGGCTCCCGGTGGGTCATATCGCCGCTGGCGAGAATCACCGCCTCCCTGTTCAACTCCTTAATCGCCCTGGCGATACTATGTCCTATTTCCTTGTATATTTCAGCGGAGGCACCGGCGAGGATGATGGGCACTATCCGCACATCCGGCTTAAGGTACTGCAGGAAGGGGACCTGAACCTCGACGGCGTGCTCCTCCTGGTGCGCCCGGACGTCCTCCTCGGCGTAT
>JAUWZF010000174.1 GCA_030615475.1 Dehalococcoidales bacterium
GAAGAATCGCCGCCCGGTCGTGAAGTTATAGATACGATTCTAAATAATGCCGATATTGCCGCCCGCGAAAGAATCCCCCTGTGCCAGGACTGCGGTGCGGCCGTGGTCTTTCTGGAGCTGGGGCAGGATGTACACATCGCCGGTGGCGACCTGTATACCGCCGTCAACGAAGGCGTGCGGCAGGCCTACGACGAAGGGTATTTACGCAAGTCAATGGTCGCCCGGCCTTTCTCCGACCGCACCAACACCGCCGATAATACCCCGGCGGTTATCCATACCGATATCGTGCCCGGCGATAGATTGAAAATTGCCGTTCTGCCCAAGGGCGGCGGCGCCGAGAACATGGCCAGGCTGGGGATGCTGCTACCTTCGGCGGGGAGGCGGGGGGTGGTGGAGTTCGTCGTTAATGCCGTGGACGAGGCCTGGAGCAAGCCCTGTCCCCCGATTATCATCGGGGTGGGCATCGGCGGCACGGCGGAGAAAGCGGTCTCACTGGCCAAGCACTCCCTGCTGAGGAAGGTCGGCGAACCCAGTCCCGATGCCGAGACTGCCGACCTCGAAAGGGAGATTTTAGAAAAGGTCAATAACCTGGGCATCGGCCCGATGGGCTACGGGGGGAGGATTACCGCCCTGGCCGTCCACGCGGAGAGCTTCCCGGCCCATATCACCAGCCTGCCCGTGGCGGTAAACTTGCAGTGCCACAGCGCCCGTCACCGGGAAATCGTACTGTAAATAGTGATTAGAAATTACCATTGTTATGAAAATGGAGAAAAAATAATAATGTCATTCCAGCGAAAGCTGGAATCCAGCGGTGGGGAAAAGGGGGGCTGGATTGTCGGGTCAAGCCCGACAATGACAAAAAACTTAATAATATTATGACGAAAAAAGTAAGGCTGCCGCTAACTGAAAAAGCATTGACCGAACTCAAGTCCGGGGACAACGTGCTGCTCTCCGGCACCCTCTACGTTGCCCGCGACGCCGCCCATAAAAGAATGGCCGAGGCCCTGGAGCGGGGAGATTCTCTACCCTTCGACATTAAGGGGCAGATATTGTATTATATGGGCCCCTCCCCGGCGCCACCGGGTCGGCCCATCGGCTCGGCGGGACCCACCACCAGCGCCCGAATGGACATGTACACCCCCCGCCTGCTCGCTGAGGGACTCAGGGGGATGATCGGCAAAGGTGTACGGTCGGAAGAAGTCAAAACTGCCATGAAAAAGCATAAGGCGGTCTACCTGGCGGCCGTCGGCGGCGCCGGCGCTTTAATTTCCAAGCGCATTATAAAATCAGACATAATTGCTTATGCAGACCTCGGCCCGGAGGCGATTCTGCGACTTGAGGTGAAAGACTTCCCGGCCACCGTCATCAATGATATTTATGGAGGTGATTTGTATGTGGAGGGGAAGGCGAAGTATAGAAAATAATAAAAATATCAAGGAGGTACCCGGAATGGCTAAATCAGAATGGATTGATATCACAGTACCGATGCCGGTGGATAAACCCATGCAGTATTTTCCCGACGACCCCCAGCCACCGAAGATAGAGCGAATTTTCGATGTAGATAAGGGCGACAGGGTTACCATGTCCCAGATTAACATCAACTCTCACAACGGCACGCACATAGACGCCCCGCTCCATTTTATATACGGCGGCAGTTCCATCGACGAGATGCCCCTGGATACCACGGTCGGCCCGGCACGCGTCATCGAAATCAAAGATAACGAGTCGATAAAAGTCAAAGAACTCGAGCCGTACAATATCAGGTCCGGCGAGCGCATTCTTTTCAAGACGCAAAACTCGGAAAAAGCCTATAAATCCGATAAATTCGTCGAGGACTACGTCTATATGGCAACCGAAACGGCGCATTATCTTGCCGAGAGGAAAATACGACTCGTCGCTATCGACTATATCACCATAGGCAGCTATCACGACAAGAAGAACATCGGCGAAACACACGAGACACTGCTTAAAGCCGGCGTTTATATCCTGGAAATGATTAATCTCTCCGGCGTCAAACCCGGGGAATACGAGCTTCTCTGCCTTCCGCTCCGCATGGAACGCGGGGACGCCGGCCCGTGCCGCGCCATCCTGAGACCAGTTTAAAGCGATATCATAAAAATATGGGGGAGCAAGAATGCTCCCCCTTGTTTTCGGAATTCTCTTTAAGCCGTTAAACCATCTCGCGATATACTGGCAGCGGTTTCCCGCCGCCGACAATTAAAGTCTCACCTGAAATATAAGATGACATGTCCGAGGCAAAAAACAGTACCGTATTGGCGATATCTTCCGGCAGGCCGATTCTCTGTAAAGGTACGGATTTGCCCATCTCGGTAAACCTGGCCTCTTTTTCTTTTTCCGACATATTGACCATCATGGGGTCATAGAAAGGCGTTTTTATAGGGCCCGGCAGGACGGCATTCACGTTGATATTGTGGGGGGCCAACTCGAAAGCCAGGTTATAGACAAGTCCCAGGATGGCGGCCTTGGCAGAGTGATATTCCGCCGCTGAACTGGGGGGTGAAAAAACGCCCAGGGAAGAAATCAGGACAATCTTGCCGTATTTCTGTTTTATCATATACGGCGATACTTCCTTGCAGAAAAAGACATGGCCTTTCAGGTTCAGGTCCATCATTATATCCCAGAATTTTTCATCCGTGTGCTGGATACCCCTTTTAGGCCTTTCGATTCTCTGTGAAGGTTTAACCAGCCCTGACTTGGGAACACCACCGGCGCACCCTACCAGAATATCCACCGTGCCGAATTTTTTAACGGTCTGGTCCACGCAATCCTTGATTTGTGCGAGATCAGTGATGTCACAGTTGACGAAAATACATTCCCTGCCCTTTTTACTGGCCTCTTCAGCCGTTTTCTTCCCGTCTGTCTCGTTAATATCGGCAATCACACTGGAGCAACCTTCCTCGGCAAATTTAATGGCCGTACTCCGGCCCATCCCCGTAGCCCCGCCGTTAATAATGGCAACTTTATCGGGTAGTAGCATTAATTCCTCCTTAAATATTAATAATCAGCCACTCGGTTCATAGTCATAATAATATCTTTTGACGGGAATCATCAAGTTGCCAGCTTGAACGAGCGTCCTCAACACGCTAAAGTATCAGTAGAGAAGTAATCAGGAGTCTTTATGTTTAACTCGAAACATGTCGATCGCTTGCGGCGGATTGTCGGTAAAGAGAACGTGCTGTCAACCCAGGAGGAGTTGCTGGCCTACTCTTACGACGCCACCAATATGTGGCAGCACCTGCCGGATGTGGTGGTGCTGCCGCATAATGCCGAGCAGATATCGGAAATTCTGAAGCTGGCCGATGAAAATCAGATACCGGTGACGCCGAGGGGCGGCGGTACCAACGTCAGCGGCGGCTCCATTCCGATTAAAGGCGGTATTGTCCTGTGCACCACCAGGATGAACCGGATTATCGAGATTAACAAGACCAACCTGAACGCCACGGTAGAGCCGGGCGTCGTCCTTCAGGACTTTCAGGCAGCCCTGGCTGAAGAAGGCCTGTTTTTCCCTCCCGACCCCCAGAGCTTTTCCGGCTGCACGATGGGCGGCGTGGTGGCGGAGAACTCCGGCGGTCCTTCCTGCCTGAAATACGGGGTCGCCAAGCAGTACGTGCTC
>JAUWZF010000025.1 GCA_030615475.1 Dehalococcoidales bacterium
GCCCGTCGGCGGCATGGAGGGCCGCGAACTGCAACTGAACATATCCGGTTCCTGCCCGATGGGCAATTATCCGATATCTATACGCGCTTATAACGCGGCGAATCCCGCCGAGGAAATCTGGACCGACTTCACGCTGGAAGTCACGCCTTCCTCCGATTTCATAGACATGGGTATGGCTGCCGATTATTTCATCGCAATGGTGACCGTATCGCCCAATTTCGGTGCCGTCGATGAACAGATAACCGTCAGCGGCTATGGTTTCCCCCCCAATCAGAACCTTAGCTATATAGACCTTGGTGGTGAGAGGTTTACGCTCACCAGCGTAAACATAACCACCGATAATAGCGGTGCCTTCTCCGCGGTAATTACGGTCCCGCAAATGCCTTCGGGAATGCATCCGGTTGTGGTAAACGTACAGGAGACTATCAGGATGACACCGTTCAGTATCATGAGTGATGCTGATACCTTTTCACTGAAAGTCAGCCCGAGCTGGCTGGAACCGATTCCCGCCGGCGACCCCTACGGACGCCAGATTACCATCACCATTACGGGACTGCCCGGCAAGACGCCGATAGTCGACCTGAGCACTGAGGGCCTATTTGCCGCTTACGGTACTATCACCCAAAACTGGAACCCGACATCTCAAACGGTCAATGTCACCAGTGCCGGTGGTACCGCCACGGCAACCCTGACATTAATACCTTCAGAGAATCTACCACCCGGCCCCTACCCCTTTAACATTATCGCCGTTGATGGAAACAGCAACCGGCGCGACTACCATATGGAATTCCAGGTAGGACCGCCCGCGGGATTCATGGGCGGCATGATGGGTATGGACCAGAGTACCTGGGACCAGCAGTGGCTTGGCACGGAGTGGGAGACCGGGATATTCTTCCCAGACGTAATACTTTCGCCCAAGAGCGGCCCTGCCGGCACACAGGTAAGCTATACCGGCATTAACCTGCCGGCCGGTGCCAATGTAACCGCAATTAATTTCGCCGGAAATTCGGTGCCATTACCATCCGGCGGAGTTACCGCCGATGCCAGCGGCGGCTTCTCCGGCTCATTCATCGTCGATGAGGCATGGGGCCTGGCCCCCGGCGGCATGTACTGGGTCAACTTCCACATGGAAAATGATACGTGGTCGCAGGACATCGGCAATGACTTTAACCTCATGAGGAGCGATGCCTTATTCAGCCTTGAAGCCACCCCAAACTGGTTACCACCGATTCCGCCGGGAGGCTATGGCCAGACCAGTATTAACCTGAAAGCCCTCGGCTATAACAGCGTCAATGTCACACTGGCGGTAATGGAGATAATGAACGGTTGGGGTGTACCGGGTGGTGCGCAGCCGCACTGGAACACCACCGATGGCCTTGTCACAGCCACCGCCACCATCCCCAGCGGAGGTCAGACCTCAAAGACCTTCTATCTCGGTGGAGCCAGCCCCGGCCATTTCATGATAACCATCGTAGGCTGGGTAGACAGCAACGACAACCAGATACTGGATAAACATATACAGTCGGAGGCCAACTCGGAATTCTGCATACCGCTGGACTTCGACGTGGAGCCACCGCAGGACTACATGAACTGGGATATGAACACCATGATGACCGACATGAACATGATGTATGACATGAACATGACCTCTAACGATATGTACCTCTTCTACTTCCCCGAAATTGTCCTCAGTCCCAACATCGGGCAGGCTGATACTAAAGTAAACATCAATGCTACAGATTTCCCGGCTAATGCCACGGTAACGCGTCTCCGCTTCGCCGGTATGGACATGCCCGTCCCCACCGGTACGACCGCCGATGAAAACGGCGACTTCACCCTTGTCTTTAACGTACCCAAGCGCATGTGGAATGCACCTATCGGCTCCGGCTGGTACGATGTCGAGGTTGAAGGACAGGCAGATAACGGACCTCCGGTCCATATCATGAAGCCCTTCCAGGTAACGGCGGCAGACGTCGCCTTTACCCTGAGAGCCGACCCCGACTGGCTGCCGCCGATTCCGACCGACGGGAACGCTTCAACACTGATTCGCGTCAGGTCTATGGGCAGTGCCGCTAACGTAACCCTGTCCGTGGACAGAATCCCACCGGGCATCAATACCGTTTTCTCCAGTAACTCGGTAAACGTCACCCCCGGTGGTTCCGGCAGCGCTACTCTTACGCTGACGCCTGCCGGTATCCCTCCGGGACATTACTTTGCTGAAATCAAGGGTACGGCTACCGTGAGCGGTGTCCAGAAGACCTTCTTCGCCCATATAGAATTCGACATCGAGCCGCCCATGGCGTTCATGAACTGGGATAGGAACGCCATGATGGGTGACATGAACATGGTCGCCGCCGATATGTACTTCTTCTACTTCCCCGAAATCACCCTGAATCCTAATATGGGAGAGGCAGGTAGGAAAGTCTCCATCAGTGCCACCGACTACCCGGCCGGCGCTAATGTCACCCGCCTGCGCTTCGCCGGTATGGAACTTCCCGTACCTGCAGGTACGGTTGCCGATGGCAATGGCAACTTCAACCTCTTCTTTAACGTACCCAAGACCATGTGGAGCGCTAACATCACCTCCGGCTGGTACGACGTCGAGGTCGAAGCTCAGAAACCCGGCGAACCACCGGTCTTCATGATGAAGCCCTTCCAGGTGACCGCCGGTGATGTCGCCTTTACCATGAGGGCTGACCCCAACTGGTTGCCGCCGATTCCACCCGGTAGTAACGGCACGACCAATATATATATTAATTCCACAGGAGCGGGTGCTACCGTTACCCTGACTGTAGACAAGATTCCACCGGGTGTTGCCACTTCTTTCTTACCTGGTAATCAGATAGACATACCGCCAGGTGGCTCCGGTACTGCCACTCTTACCCTGACGCCTAACAATATTCCTCCGGGATACTACGGCGTCGAGATTAAGGGTACCGCCACCGTCAGCGGTGTCCAGGAGACCTTCTATACTCATATAGAATTTGAAGTACAGCCGCCCATGGGGTTCATGAACTGGGATAGGAACGCCATGATGGGTGACATGAACATGGTCGCCGCCGATATGTACTTGTTCTACTTCCCCGAGATTGTCCTTACTCCAAACATTGGACAGGCAGGTAGGAAAGTCAATATCAGTGCCACCGACTTCCCGGCCGGCGCCAACGTCACCCGCCTGAGTTTCGCCGGTATGGAACTTCCCTTCCCCGCTGGTACGGCTGCCGATAATAACGGCGACTTTAACCTCGTCTTCAACGTACCCAAGACCATGTGGAGCGCTAACATCACCTCCGGCTGGTATGATGTCGAGGTCGAAGCTCAGAAACCCGGCGAACCATCGGTCTTTATCATGAAGCCCTTCCAGGTGACCGCCGGTGATGTCGCCTTTACCGTGAGAGCCGAGCCCGACTGGTTACCGCCGATTCCACCCAGCGGCAGCAGCACCACCATCAGGGTTACATCGATGGGTGCTGGTGTTGATATTGACCTGAGCGTGGATAAGATTCCAGCCGGTATTACCGCTTCTTTCTCAATGGCTCAATTAACCGTTCCGCCCCGCGGCTCTGTAAGCACTACCCTCACCCTTGTACCGGGCCATATTCCTCCGGGGCACTACGGCGCCGAGATTAAAGGTACCGGCACCGTCAATGGCGTCCAGAAGACCTTCTACGCCCATATAGAATTCGACGTCGAGCCGCCCATGGCGTTCATGGATTGGAATAGGAACGCCATGATGACCGACATGAACATGGTCGCCGCCGATATGTACTTGTTCTACTTCCCCGAGATTGTCCTTACTCCAAACATCGGGCAGGCAGGTACGAAAGTCAACATCAGTGCCACCGACTTCCCGGCCGGCGCCAACGTCACCCGCCTGAGTTTCGCCGGTATGGAACTTCCCTTCCCCGCTGGTACGGCTGCCGATAATAACGGCGACTTTAACCTCGTCTTCAACGTACCCAAGACCATCTGGAGCGCTAACATTACCTCCGGCTGGTATGATGTCGAGGTCGAGGCTCAGAAACCGAACGAGCCTTCGGTCTTTATCATGAAGCCCTTCCAGGTGACCGCCGACGACATCGCCTTTACCATCAGAGCCGAGCCCGACTGGCTGCCGCCTATTCCACCCAGCGGCAGCACCACCACCATCAGGGTTACATCGATGAGCTCAGCGGCTGACGTCACCCTCAGTGTGGAGAGGATTCCGCCGGGTATCACCGCGGCCTTCTCCGTCAGCCAGGTAAACGTACCGCCCAGAGGTTCCGGCAGCTCTATACTTACCCTGACGCCTACCAGCATACCTCCGGGCCACTACGGCGCCGAAATTAAGGGCACCGCTACTATCAGTGGCGTCCAGAAAACATTCTATGCCCATATCGAATTCGACGTCGAGCCGCCAATGATGTTCATGGATACGAGCTGGATGGCACAGCAGGGTATCTGGTTCCCTGAAATCACCCTCAACCCGACTGCCGGACCGGTGAAAACCAAGGTGACCATCAAGGCTACCGACTTCCCCACGGGCGCCGATATCACCAGCCTGCGCTTCGCCGGCAGGCCGCTACCCGTACCGGCTAACACCGTGGCCGACAGCGACGGTAACGCCAACCTCGTCTTTAATGTCCCCGGCGATTTCGGTGTCGGCATATACATGGTTGAGGTGGTAGCGAGTAAATCCGGAATGCCTCCGGTATTCATCGCCAAGCCATTCTTTATAGAGGATGCCGGTGTAACCTTCAAGCTGAATGTAGTTCCGGGCTTCATTCCCGGCGTGCCGCAGGGGAACTCGGGCAACACGACCATATTCGTTGAATCCACCAGTCAGGCCGTTACCGTCCAGCTATACGTCGACGGTCTGCCGCCGGGAGTCACCAGCTCCTTTGACAATGCCACCATCACCGTACCGCCGCGTGGCTCCGGCAGCACCAGGCTGACCATTACCACAGGGGCTTCGACCCCGCCCGGCCACTACCCGTTGACCATACGCGGCGTCAGCGGTGGTGATACCAGAATGGTGCCTTTCGGCCTCGGCGTAACGCCACCGGCCAACTTCCAGGTACCCGAATTTACCCTCGAACCTGATTACGCTCCGGCAGGGTACACCGATAAACAGTATAAGATAACATTCTCCGGGACGGGATTCCCGGCGAGCCAGAGAGTCACCAGTCTGGATTTCGGCTCACAGTCGGTGGCTATACCGGCTAACCTCAGCACCGATGCACTGGGTAATTTCAACGGTGTCTTCCAGATGCCTACCGGACTTACCCCCGGCACTTACGATGTGAGAGTAGCCGTAGAAACTCTGGCAGGTGGCTATGTCTATGACTCGCGGCCTTTCTCTGTCAGAGGCGCCCAGGCTAAGTTTATCCTCAAGCCCTCACCACCCTACCTGCCGCCAATCGTACAGGGCGGACAGGGGACGACCATAGTCAACGTCCAGTCCGTAGGCACGACCACCGTTAACGTTACACTATCTGTTGACGGTCTGGCACCGGGCATTACAGCCACCTTCACCCCGAGCAATATTGTTACCGTATCACCCGGCGGCTCCGGCAGCGCCACCCTGACATTGACTGTCAGCACCAGCACGCCGCCCGGACCTTACCCGCTGAACATACGCGGCGTCAGCGGCAGCGAATCGGTAGCCGTACCGCTGGGCTTCGGTATCATGCCTGATATCGGCGGAGGTGCGGGCCACGCCACCGTAACTGTCAACCCGGCGCAGGCCAGGCCCGGTGAACACGTCGGCATATCCGGTGCCGGTTTCACCAACGGCAATACCATCACGCTGACCGCAGCACCGCCCGGGGCGCCCCAGGCGATAGACATCACCCCCGGTACTATCCTCGTTCAGAGCGACGGAACCTGGGCTACGAAGATTACCATCCCCGAGGCCGGTCAGGTACCGCCGGGCACCTATATAATCAAAGCAACCGATGGGGTAATGACCTCCAAGAATATTTTCAGCATCGTCCCGGCCACCAACGCCGACTTCTTCCTCAACGTCTCGCCGCAGTTTCTTGAGGTAGTCCGGGGGCAGAGCGGCAACACCACCATGAAACTGTCCTCCAAGAACGGCTTCCAGGAGGGTGTGGTCTTCGGCGTCGGGCATCTGGCGCCCGGAGTCACGGCTACGTTTAAGAATGCCGCCGGTACCACCATCAGTCAATTTACCGGAGCACCCGGAGGCATCCGTGAAATCGTCACTCCCATAGTGCAGACACCGGTGCCCGGCGAAGACATGATTGTCACCGTGCTGATAGATGTCGATGTCGCCACACCAATCGGCCCATACGACGTCGCCCTTGAAGCAGGTTCCGGCACCGTCTACCGCGCCATTCCGCTGGGCTTTATGGTGATTTCCACCGGAGCTAACATAGTTATCTCGCCGCAGAGCGGCCCGGCTGACACCGATATTACCCTCTCCGGCTCGGGCTTCACCGCCGACGAGACCGTAACAGTAAAATTTGCCGGCAACAACATCACCACAGTACCGGGCACCATCACCGTGGCACAGGACGGCACTTTCACTGCCGTCATCACGGCGCCTTCTCTGACCGCCGGTATTCACCCGGTCAAAGTTACCGGAGGCACCAGCGGAACAACCATAGACAGGCCCTTCAGCCTGCAACCTTCGGCGGTCAATACCTTCGTGCTCTATACCAACCCCATGAAGGTTGATATTGCCAAGGACGGCGGCGGCACGGTCACCGTCAAGATAGAGCCGATGGGGAGCTTCCAGTCCGCCGTTACCATCAGTGTCTCCGGACTCAGCGCCATCAGCGGTGCTACGGTCAATATCAGGCCTTCGGCGACGATAACTCCGAGTATAGCAACACCGACAACAGCCACGCTGACCATCAATGTACCGGCAGGAGCCACGGTAGGTAATTACCCGCTGGTGATAACAGGTACGAGCGGTGCCATCACCAAGACACGAAATATCAAGCTTAACGTGGTACCGCCGGGCAATACGCCTGAATTCGGTATCAACCTGGCCCCGAACACAATACCCGTCAGCCCGAGTGCCAGCGGCAACACCACCGTCAGCGTAAGCGCCATTAACGGCTTTGCCGGGACCGTGAACCTGGCCGTTGCCATGAGTAGCGCCAACGCCACCTGGCCGTCCAGCATCAGCTATACGGCCGGCAGCGTGACACCTTCAACCAATACAGGTATAGGCAAGCAAACGGTAACCTTCACAGCGAGTGCCGATGCTCAACCCGGCACCTGGACATTCAGAATTACCGGGACCAGTGGCGCCCTGTCGCACAGCACCGACGTCATGGTTATCTGTATGCCTTCAGGCACAACAATCACTTCGTATGCATCGCCTCGCCTGGACCCGACCACCATTACCGCCACCACCCCGATGGATATGGAACCTCCGTGGGGCGATAAAATAACCATCAACGGCATAATCAATGACGGCGCCGAGGCCAGTGTCATTACTCCGGCCAAGGTCGATGTAGCTCCGGATACCCTGGCTACACTGCCGGAAGGCGCCTCCGATATGCTGGGCAGGATAACCAATGTCGAATCGGATTCCCCCGTAGACGGAGTGGAATGGGAGATCGGCTTCCCCTTTAACCCCGCCACTCTCGCGGCCACCGGTCTTGATGAAGAAAACCTGAAGGTAGCCTACCTCAATCCCGAGACCGGTGCCTGGACCGAAGTGACCACGACCGTAGATACCACCAATAAGATTGCCTACGCCTCGCCTACCCACTTCAGCTCGTGGACACTGATTGCCACACCGGCACCACCACCATCTGTAGTAGTCACCGCATACGGTGGCGGCGGCGGTCTTCCTACCGGCTTCACCAGTTTCACCCAATTTGTCAATCCGGAAGGCAAGTTCACGGCGGAAGTCAACGCGAAGTCTGAAAACAGTCTCGTCCAGATTACCATACCCATGAATACCGTAGGCCGGAACCAGACCGGGCAACCGCTGTATTCCGTCTTTATCAAGGAGACAACAACAACACCGTCAGCGCCCGGGGATGCCTCAATCGTCGGACTTGCCTATGACATCGGCCCGAGCGGCGCCACCTTTAACCCGCCCATCAACCTGACCTTTGAATACGATGATTCGCTGGTACCGGCTGGAGTAAACGAGGAGAACCTAGTCATCGCCACCTGGCAGGACGGACAATGGGTTGACCTTGAGGGTGGTACCGTCGACCCGGTCAACAACACCATTACCGTCCCGATAAGCCATTTCAGCACCTACACCGTCATGGCGCACACGGCTGCGGCCAGCTTTGAAGTCACCGAACTTACGGTAGGCCCGGCCGAAATTAATCCTGATGAAAGCGCTACCGTCAGCGCCATCGTTGCCAATACCGGCGACCTCGCCGGCAGCCACGAGGTGATACTTACGGTAAACGAGAGCGTGACGGCGACCGAGGAAGTCAACCTGGCCGGACATACCAGCCGGGAAATCAGCTTCACCCTGAAACCGGATAAAGCCGGCACCTATATGATAAATATCGGCGGCATAACCGCCACGCTCATCGTCAGGGAAGCGCCCGCCAAAACGGAAGAAGAGCCGTCAGCCTCCGAGACAGCGCCATCAGAGACAGAGCCCGCACAACCCGAGGTGACACCGGCACCTACCGAAATCAAGCCGGTACCTAATGAGGTGCCGGAAGCACCCGAAGTAGCGCCGGTCGTTCCCGAGGTATCGGCACCGGAAACTAAAACGGCAACACGGGTTAACGATTGGTTCATCTTCCTCTACGTCATGGCTGCCGGCGCTGTCATCATCGGACTGGTCTACTGGCGAACTCGTGCCGGCAGGAAAGCCTCCTAAAACCAACCCCCCTATCCGCAGACCGACTTCCCCTTTCCCCGAAGAGGGGGGAGGGGAAGTCGGTCTTTTATCGGCGGTAAATTAGCCACCCGTAATTACCCCGGATGTTCACAACATTTCCGGCATTTATCCTTTCCGTCGCTCTATAAGTACGAACAAAATACACCCCTTGTGATATTTCTGTGAACTTTCGTCACGCCTCTGTGATACCACTGTGATGCTACTTTCATATACTTCAAACGTATCAATCACTGCTAGCACCAAATACGCTAACAGCTCCAGTTTCTTGGCGAATAAGCAGGTATTTCAATAACGGGAAAAAGGGAGGTTAGCTTGCAGAACGCATCTGAGCAGTGGGCACCAGAATTTATTTCTGTCGGTTTTATTGCCAAGCGCTGCGGAGTCAGTAACACCACCGTATTACGCTGGATTAGCACCGGCCAGTTGCTGGCGTTTCGGCTCCCCGGCGGACACTACCGGATAGAGAGAAACGATTTCTCTGAATTCCTGACCAAGTTCAGCATACCGGCACGAAACACGTATCATGAAAATCAGCGGTAAGCGCCGCAGCAATATATTCAACTGATATATGAAAGCTGAAAACAGAGAGGTTCCGGCGTATGATGCAACTCAGATAAAAAGGATGCACAGATGTGAAATCTCCCCGGAGGTGAATAGTGAAAATAGATAAAAATAATAACAGGTCAGGAGGTACCATCATACGCAGGTTTCTTAAGAAAATCGACCGTGATGGCAAAGGTTTTACCCTGGTGGAACTGCTTATCGTCGTGGCTATCCTGGGCGTACTGGCGGC
>JAUWZF010000022.1 GCA_030615475.1 Dehalococcoidales bacterium
ACCTTCTCCATGCTGGGACTGGTCCTTTCGGACAACCTGCTGTTCACCTTCGTGTTCTGGGAGATGGTCGGCCTCTGCTCCTATCTCCTCATCGGCTTCTGGTATCACCGGAAATCGGCCGCCGACGCCGCCAAGAAAGCGTTTATCGTCACCAGAATCGGCGACTTCGGTTTCCTGGCGGCAATATTGCTTCTGTTTTCTAACACTGGCACCTTTGACATCGCCACCCTGATTGAGAAAGCTCCTGCCCTTGCTGCAGTAAGCTTCTTGGGTGCATCAGCACTAACCTGGGCAGCCGTTGGTATCTTTGCTGGGGCTATCGGCAAGAGCGCCCAGTTCCCGCTCCACGTTTGGCTGCCGGATGCCATGGAAGGCCCGACACCGGTCAGCGCCCTCATCCATTCCGCCACGATGGTCTGTGCCGGTGTTTTCCTGGTGGCACGCACCATGCCACTCTTCGTGTTCTCGACCGAAGCGATTACTCTCGTCGCCGTTATCGGCGGCTTTACGGCTATCTTTGCCGCCACGATGGGACTGACCGCTAACGACATCAAGCGTGTATTGGCGTATTCCACCATCAGCCAGATTGGTTACATGATGTTGGGGCTGGGGGCGGTCGGCATGGCTGTGGCAGAAGAGGGCCACATCAGTGTAGAAATCGCCAAGGCAGGCGTGGCTATCGGCATGTTCCATCTCTTCACGCATGCCTTTTTCAAGTCCCTGCTCTTTCTGGGAGCGGGCAGTGTCAGTCACTCCACCGGTACCTTCGACATGCGACGGATGGGCGGCCTGCGCAAGACGATGCCCTGGACGTACGCCACATTCCTCATCGGCTCGCTGAGCCTGGCAGGCATCTGGCCCCTGGCCGGCTTCTGGAGCAAGGACGAGATACTGGTCAGCGCCATGGCGAGCCAGCCGGTGCTGTTCTGGCTGGCCCTGATAACCGTGTTCCTGACGGCCTTCTACATGTTCCGCGCCATCTTCATGACCTTCCACGGCACATACCGCGGCGGCGCTACCGATGACGGCGTTGACCACAGCCATACCCATGAATCACCACCGATAATGGTGGGGCCCCTGGTATTCCTGGCTATCCTGGCTATAGGCGCCGGCTGGTGGAACCTTACCGGTGGTTTCAATGAATTTATGGGATATCACGGCGGACATGCGCCGGAAGGTATCATCGCAGGGCTATTTGCCCCCTTCACGCATACCCTGCCGTTAGCCGCTCTGATAGTAGGTCTCTTCGGCATATTCATGGCGTATGTCGTTTATTGCGGTAAATGGTTAAAGGCCGAGACGCTGGGCAGGGTATTCGGCCCGCTTTATACGCTGGTCTTCCGCAAGTACTTCTTCGACGAGCTTTATGAAAACATTATCGTGAAGCTGGTTCTGATTAAAGGACTGTTTACCGGCTTCTCATTATTTGACAGCAAAGGCGTCGACGGGGCAGTCAACGGAGTGTCCGAGGTCGTCATGAGCGGCGGCCGCGCCATCCGGCAAGCCCAGACGGGGCAGCTGCAGCTCTACGGACTGTTCATCGGCATCGGGATAGCTATTATCAGTATTTGTGTGTTTATATTCGGATAATATTGACAGGAGATAGTATAGTTGGAATTTAATTACCTGACGATCATACTCTTCCTGCCGGCGGTGGGGGCGATTATTATCGCCCTCATATCCAGGAAAGATGACGCGCTTATCAAGCGCGTGGCCGCCATCTTCACCGGCATTCCGCTGATTCTGGCAATATGCCTCTTTGTCGCTTTCGACCGCTCAACGGGCGCGGCAGGAGTAATCCAGTTCGAGGAGAAGTACCTGTGGATAACCCAGCTCAACGCCCACTACCACCTGGGCGTGGACGGATTGAGCATGCCCCTGGTACTGCTGACATGCTTCCTCGGATTCCTGGTGGTACTTATCTCGTGGAAAGTCCACGACCGACCGCGCCAGTTCTTCGCCTGGTTGCTGCTGCTGGAAACCAGCATCATCGGTGTTTTCGTCTCCCTCGACCTGCTGCTCTTCTTCGTCATGTGGGAGATAGAGGTCATCCCGATGTACTTCCTGATATCCATCTGGGGCTCGGGACGCCGGGAGTATTCGGCCATCAAGTATGTCCTCTACACGCTGTTCGGCAGCGCCTTTATGCTGGCGGGCATCCTCAGCCTGTACTTTACCACCGGCAGCCTGAGCATGGTGGATATCTCCAACCAGGGCCTGGGCATGGTGCAATCGATTATGCCGGCGGCGGCTATCTTCTGGCTGCTGTTCATCGGCTTCGCCGTGAAGCTGCCGATGTTCCCGTTCCATACATGGTTGCCCGACGCCCATACCGACGCCCCTACCGCCGTCAGCGTCATCCTGGCCGGCGTATTAATCAAGATGGGTGGCTACGGGATGATTCGACTCTGTGTCGGCATGTTCCCGGGGCCCGCTCAACAATACGCGCAGATATTGATAATACTGGCGTTAATCGGCATTATCTACGGTGCGGCGGTAACCCTGATGCAGACCGATATCAAGAGGATGATTGCGTACAGCAGCATCAGCCACATGGGCTACGTGCTTCTCGGCATCTTCGCTCTGAGTCAGGTAAGCCTGACCGGCGCCGCTCTGCAGATGTTCAGCCACGGCATCATCACCGGACTCCTCTTTGCCATGGCCGGACTGGTGATACACAACATCAAAGTACGCGACCTGCGCAAGCTGGGCGGACTGGCGCGGCAGGTGCCGATTATCACGGCCGTCTTTTCCGTCGCGGGGCTGGCCGCTCTGGGGCTGCCCACCACCAGCGGCTTCGTCGCCGAGTTTCTCATCTTCCTCGGCGCTTTCAACAGCACTGCCGTTCCCTACGCGCAGGTGTATACCATCATTGCGATTATCGGCGTCGTTCTGACGGCCGGCTACATACTGTGGATGCTGCAGCAGGCATTTTTCGGTCCGGTAAAAGAGGAATTTAACGGAGTTAAGGACGCCGACGGACTGGAGAAGTTCTACATGTTCGTCCTGGTGGCGGTGATTATGCTGGTGGGTATCTACCCGGCCATATTAACGGATGTCTTTAAACTCGGCATTACACCCATAGCGGGCCTGTTTGGCGGCTAGAATAATTAAAGGAGAGTAGGATTTGAATCTGGAGCTGTTCATACCAGAGATAACGCTGGCGGTTTTTGCCGTGCTGGTAATCCTGCTTGACCTGTTCGTGAAGCAGAAGGCCTGGCTGGTCAAGGTTAGCCTGTCCGGGCTGGTCATCGCCGGCGGCGTCACGGCAGCCATGTGGGGGGACGACTCCACCGCCATCTTCAACAACATGCTGGCCGTGGACAGCTTCGCCCTGTTCTTCAAGCTGCTGTTCGCGGGAATCGCCTTCCTGGTTATCCTGGCTTCCACCGATTATATTGCCAAGTTTGCCCGCTTTCAGGGTGAATATTATGCCCTGATTCTCCTCTCGACGCTGGGCATGATGCTCATGGCGGCCACCGCCGACCTGATTTCTCTCTATATCGCGCTGGAGCTTACCAGCATCTCTCTCTACGTACTGGTCGGCTTCCTTAAAGACCGCAAATCGACCGAGGCCTCGCTGAAGTACCTGCTGTTGGGGGCGATAGCCTCGGCGGTACTGCTCTACGGCATGGCGCTCGTTTTCGGCTTTACCGGGCAGACGCAGCTGGGAGCGATTGCCATGTCCATTCAATCGATGTCGCTGGACAACGTCCTGGCCAGTCCGGCGCTGCTGATGGGCATCGTCATGCTGATAGCCGGATTCGGCTTCAAGATCGCCGCCGTCCCCTTCCAGATGTGGGTGCCTGACGTTTATGAGGGCGCGCCGACGCCGGTAACCGCCTATCTCTCCGTGGCCAGCAAGGCCGCCGGATTCGCCCTTATCCTGCGCGTCTTTTACTCCGCCTTCGGCATACCGGAGTGGCTGAGCATGAACTGGGGCATGATATTTGCCGCGCTGGCGGTCATCAGCATGATTATCGGTAATGTCGTGGCCATTCCCCAGACCAATATCAAACGCATGCTGGGGTACTCCAGCATCGCCCAGGCGGGCTACCTCATGGTGGGGCTGGCTACGCTCGGCTTCGCTTCGGCATCAAGTATTCTGGGGCAGAGCACTATCCTCTTCTTCCTGGCCAGCTATGCTCTGACCAACCTGGGGGCCTTTATCGCCGTCATCGCCATTTCCAACAAGATCAATAGCGATGATATTGCCGACTTTACCGGCATGGGCAAGCGGGCACCGTTACTGGCATTGGCTCTAACCTTATGCCTGATTTCGCTCATCGGCATGCCGCCGGCGGCCGGGTTCATGGCCAAGTTTTATATCTTCAGCGCCGCCGTGCAGAACGACCTGCTGTGGCTGGTGGTTATCGCCGTGCTCAACAGCGTTATCTCAGCCTACTATTATCTCCGCGTGGTCAAGGTCATGTGGCTCGGGGAAGCAGCCTCCGAGGAGAAGGTGCCGTCCTCCGGCGCGCCGAGACTGGCATTATTCCTCTGCTGCCTGGGCGTCCTGTTGCTCGGTATTATCCCCGGCCTGGTCATGAGACTGGCCGAGATTGCCGGCAACCTGTTTGCCTTTTAATCAACCATCACCCTTGTCAGCTTCCTCATCTTACCCTATAATAGAACTGATTATCCCCACTGGCACCAGGTAGCACGGTAAGGAATATCCGTTGAAAAGAATCGCCGGTTTTATCTACGACCACGCAAAACTCATCATTGTCCTGGTTGTCGTCCTCAACCTTGTTTCTCTGGCATCCCTGTTCCGCTTCAACCTGGATACAGACTTCCTCGCCTTTTTCTCCAAGGGGAACCCGAAAGCGGACGAATACCACCAGCTTAACGCCAAATACCAGAGCGGCGAGACTATCTCCGTACTTATCGAAGGGGACGGTTCTCTCCTCGATAAAGAAAGCCTCCTGGAAGTCTTCCATCTTCAGAACCAGATAGAAGCCATCGACGGTGTGGCTAAGGTGCAGGGCTTTATCCCGCCGGAAATGATAGCCGGGGCCGGCGTTACCGGAGTCGATGAAGCTTTCATAGAGGAGCAGTACGATACCCTTAGAGACTTCATCGAAAACAGGTATTTCCTTACCGACCAGTTTTTAACAGAAGACGGCCGTAACGGCGTCCTTATCGCCAGCCTCGCGGTGGACACTCCCGCCGATAAGGTTATCGACTCGCTAACAGAACTCGGTGAGGATAGTCCCCTGAGCCTTTCCCTGGCCGGCAACGAGGTGATAAAGGACACCATATGGGGATACCTCATAACGATACTCTGCATACTCCCGCCCTGCGCCATCGTCCTGGTGCTCCTGGTCTTCCGCTACGTTTTGAAAAGCTTCCGCTTCACCATCCTGTCCATGATTCCGGCCTGGTTCGCCGCGCTCTGGACTTTCGGGACCATATTCTGGAGCGGTCAGGACTTGAACCTGTTAACCGTACTGAGTCCGCTCTTCATTCTTGTCATGGGTTCGGCTTACGGCCTGCACTATACGAGCCACTTCCTGGATAACATTAACACCTACACGGACCGCCGTGAGCTGACGATAGCGACGCTGAGGATGGTGGGCACGCCCATATTCCTGGCGACGATAACCACCATGGCCGGTTTCGCCTCCCTGGCCTGGACGGAAGTAGTGCCGATGCGGCACATGGGTATTTTCGTTACCCTGGGCATCGGCTACGCCGGGTTCATCGCACTATTTTTCCTGCCGGCGGTACTGTCCAGATCAAAGCTAACGGCGAAAGCCCCGCAGGCAAAAGACGCCTGGCTTAATAACTTCGTACTGAAAGCATCCCGGCAGAGGGTGCTGGTTTCCGTTATCTTCGCGGCTATCCTGGTGGTTTCCGTCGTCTATATACCCAGACTCCATGTGGAATCGAACACCCTGGCGTACTTTAAAGAGAGTTCAGAAATAAGGCAGACCTTTGCCCACATTGAAAAGAGCTTCGGCAGCGCGATACCCCTCACCGGGGAGATAGCCTCCGCGCAGGGGCAGGCAGCCCTGCTGGATGCCGCGTTTGCTAACGAAGTACTGGAAATCGAGAGGGAGCTCGAGAGCCTTCCCGGTATCAAGAGCGCTTTCTCCGTCTTCGACCTGCTCGTGGGAATCAACAATATGGCCACGGGAGAGAATGCCTATCCCTCAAATCCGGCGTTCACCCGCATGATGCTCTCCCAGATAAGCAGTCAGGAAATGGGCAGCTGGGCATCCGACGACGGCTTTAAAATGATAGTGAAGACCGAAGGACTGGACTCCGAAGATATAGAACATCTTGACAGGTTCGTGAGTGAGCACAGCGACACGATACGGATTATCACCGGCATGCCGGTGCTCTTCAACGAGATGAATAAACTCGTCATCAGGAGTCAGATACAGAGCCTGGGCCTGGCGCTGGTACTGATTTTCATCATGCTCTGGGTGACGCTGCGCCGCATCACGGCCGCCCTGGCGGGCCTGTTGCCCATTGCCCTTACCATCGGCGCTATCATGGGTATGCTGTCGATAACCGGCTTCCACCTTAACATGATGAGCGCCAACCTGTCCGCCATCTCCATCGGCGTCGGTGTGGACTATTCCATCCACCTTCTTTCCGGTATTTACTATTACCGTACACGCGGTATGAACCGGGAGGAGTCTGTAAATGCGGCTTTAGCCACGGTATCCCGTCCGGTGCTGGCCAACGCCTTCGGCCTGGCTATCGGACTTTCGGCCCTCTTTTTCTCGCCGCTGCGTATCCATACGCAGGCGGCATCGGTCATGTGGGTAGCCATGGTTGTCTCTTCAATGGCGGCCCTGCTGCTGGTACCGCAATTCTACGCGAGTAGAAAAAAGGCGAAAAAAGCATAGTAAACAGATACGATAAAGCCCAGCCTCAATATGAGCTGGCGATTTTACGCTTTACCCAAACAGGCCGGGCTTTAATATCTTAATAAGCGAGACAGAAAACCCTTACTCCACCTTGCCGAACTTTTCTTCCAGGGCGGCCTTGTCCCATATCTTGCCGGTTACCTCCTGAGGGTCGGTGCCCGCCAGCATGGCCGGGTATTTCTGCCAGATAATCGGCTCTTCATAGTCGCTGGTGTCCCGTCCCTCCATGAATTCCATGACCACCTCGGTCTTGACGAAGTAGGGGCGGATGCAGGTTATAGCGATGCCCATTTCCCGCCGCATCTCCCGGGCCAGGCCGAGGGTGAAGCGCTCCACACCAGCCTTGGTGACGCCGTAAGCGACGTTCATGCGTATCTGGTGGGCCAGTATCGAGGACACGTTGATAATCATGCCGCTTTTCTTTTCCAGCATGTGCGGCAGGACCACCTTACTGCAGAGGAACGTCCCGTCCAGGTTTACGGAGAGAATCAGCCGCCACCTGCGGTAAGGCAGATTAAGGAAGGAGTCCTGGGCGGTAACGCCGGCATTATTCACCAGCACGTCAATCTTACCGAACTTCTCCAGCGCTTGATTGACGATATTATTGACATCATCCTCGACGGTGATATCTCCACCCAGGGACAGAGTCTTACTGCCGAGTTTCTCAATCTCCCCGGCGGTTTCCGTCAGCTTGCTGTCATCCGTCACGCGGTCGCATATCACCAGGTCGGCCCCGGCCTCGGCCATACCGAGGGCGATGGACTTTCCCAGGCCCTGTCTGGCCCCGGTAACAATGGCAACCTTACCCTTCAAAGACATCTCAGTGCCTCCTTCTTTTATAAGTCGGGTTATCGTTCAGGTGAGCATACCGTAATCGAGCGGGAAGATACCGGCCGTCTGATTGGCGGCGGCATCGGACGCCAGGTAGAGAGCGATCGCCGCCACGTCGTCGGGCTCACCAAAGCGCCCGAGAGCGGTCTGGCTCAACATCCTGTCGTTAACCCCCGGCATCTGCAGGAACGGGTCGGACAGGCGACTGTACACCCAGGCGGGAGCGATGGCGTTGACCCTGATGTTCCACTTGCCCCACTCCTTGGCCATGACACGGGTCATGTGCATTATGGCGGCCTTGCTGATACAATAGGCGCCCAGCGATTCTTCCACCCTGACACCCATATAGGAAGTGATGTTGATAATACTGCCCCCGCCCTGCTCTTTCATAATGGGAGCTATCTCCTTGGCCAGGAAGAACGGGCCCTTAACATTGACATTCATCACCGCGTCCCACTGCCATTCCTCCATCTCGGTGAGAGCCACCATGAAGCTGGCGCCGGAGCTGTTCACCAGTATATCAATCCTGCCGAATTCCTTCATCACCTGCTCGACAAAAGGTTTGGTCTGGTCTAACTTGGCAATGTGCGAGGCAATCCCCAGGACTTTCCCGCCTGTATTCGATTTGATTTCCTCGGCAGCCTTGTCCAGGTTCTCCTGCTTCCGGCTGCTGATAACCACATCGGCCCCGGCCCCGGAAAACGTCTCGGCGATAGCTTTGCCGATATCTCCGGCGCCCCCGATGACGACAGCTACTTTACCTTTCAGAGAAAATTTAGAAACATCCATGCAATACTCCTTTATAATATTCTTAGTTGTCATTGCGAGGGCGCAGCCCGAAGCAATCCGTAATCAGCGGGGCAGATTGCTTCACTTACGCTCGCAATGACAATAAAAAACTACCCCGTCTTATTCTACTTTGATAATGCAAGCGTTAGCCTGGGCCAGGCCGCCACAGAGAGAGCCCAGAGCGTAGCCGCCGCCCCGCCGCCGCAGCTCGTACATCAGGTTCATGACTATTCTGGCGCCGCTGGCGGTGTTGGGGTGCCCGATGGCGATGGCGCTGCCGTTGATGTTCATCTTTTTCTGCAATTCTTTATACTTGCTGTCATCATTATCGACAACGAGCTTCATGGATACCAGCGGCACGCAGGCAAAAGCTTCGTTAATCTCCATGACCGCCATATCGTCGAGGGTCATGTCGGCATTTTTAAGGATTTTCTGCATGGCGTAGCCGGGACCTTCCGGCATGCGGCTGGCATTGATAGCCACCGATACCGAAGCGACCACCGTGGCGAGGACTTCCAGCCCGAGCTCCTCGGCCTTCTTGCGCGTCATGAGCAGGATAGCCGTGGCGCCGTCGTTCAGTCCGGGGGCGTTACCGGCAGTGATGGCGCGGGTGTTATAGACCGGTTTCAGTCGGGCCAGCCCCTCCATGTTAGAGCCGGGGCGGTACTGCTCGTCAATATCGAGTGTTTTAGGTTCGGCCTTGGGCTGCGGAATTTCCAGGGGCATGATCTCGTCCTTGAACTTGCCGGCATTCCAGGCGTTGCCGTAATTCGTGTGGCTGCGGACAGCCCACTCGTCCATGTCCTCCCGGGTAAAGCCGTACTCATGAGCCACATCGTCGCTGTCAACGGACACCGGATTGAAGTCCTTGTAGCCCAGCGCCACCAGAGGGTCTTCCATCGCGACGTCACCCAGTCGGTTACCGCCGAACCTGAGGCCTCTTACCACCAGCGGCGACTGCCCGAAGGAGGTGGCGCCGCCAGCGATGGCGACCTCTATCTCTCCGGCTGCCATTTCCATGGCCGCCAGCTTGACGGCGTGCATGGCCGAGACACAGGCCATGTCAAAGGAGATGGATACCGTCTCGTGGGGAAGCCCGGCCCTGATGAGCGACTGCCGGGCGGCGACCGGCGTATACGGGTCGCGGCAGGCCGAGGTATCGCCGACTCCCCAGAATACTTCGTTCACCTTATCCGGGCTGAGATTCACCCTCTTGAGCACCTCCCGCATCGGGATAGCGCCCAGTTCGTAATAATCGAAGTCCCGCAGCGAGCCGCCGAATCTGCCGAACGGCGTTCTCACCGCACTTACAATTACAACATCATTAGCGTTTACCATTTTCATTCCTTTCCTGATTGTGTATATATAAACTACTTAACAGACTATTTCTGCGCATAATCGTAGAAACCGCGGCCGGCCTTGCGCCCGAGTTTGCCCTCTTG
>JAUWZF010000232.1 GCA_030615475.1 Dehalococcoidales bacterium
TATGCCACTTGTTGGTGTTGTGATGGGTTCCAAATCGGATGCCGAAACGCTCCAGTCGGCGCTGGATATATTAACCAAACTCGGCATCGACCACGAGGTTAACGTGATATCAGCCCACCGCACCCCGGAGAAAGCCAAGCAGTACGCCCAGTCCGCCCGGGAGCGGGGCCTTGAGGTAATTATTGCCGTAGCGGGGATGGCGGCGCACCTGCCCGGCGTCCTGGCCGGCTGGACTACCCTGCCGGTCATCGGCGTACCCATATCCAGCGGCGAGCTTAAAGGCGTGGATGCCCTCTACTCCATAGTCCAGATGCCCGCCGGCATACCGGTCGCCTGCGTGGCTATCGGCAGCGCCGGAGCCAAGAACGCCGCTTACCTCGCGGCCGAGATTCTGGGGCTGAAACATGATAAAATCAGGGAGGCCTACGACAAATACCGGAGCGAATTACAGGGATAATCTTCCGTAGAGCAACCGGCAAACAAAGGAGAGAGTAATGATTGAACGGTATTCCCGACCCGAAATGAAAACGGTATGGTCAGACGAGAACAAGTACGATAAGTGGCTTGAAGTCGAGATAGCCGTCTGCGATGCCTGGGCCGAGCTCGGTGTTATTCCCCGGAAAGCCATTCCCAAGATAAAACTGGCCAAGTGCAACCTCAAGCGCATGGCGGAAATTCTCAAGGAGACCCACCACGATATGACCGCCTTTCTCGGCTCCGTGGCCGAGAGTCTCGGCGAAGAATCGCGCTTTATTCATCTCGGCCTGACCTCCTCCGATGTCATCGATACGGCCACCAGTCTGCAACTGGTAGAAGCTTCCGATATTTTACTTCAGGATGTCAAAGAACTCACGACTGTCCTGGCGCAGAGGGCAATAGAGCATAAATACACGGTGATGATAGGCCGCACCCACGGCATACATGCCGAGCCGACCTCCTTCGGTCTGAAGATCGCCCTCTGGGTTGAAGAAATGCGGCGCAACCTGCACCGGCTTACCGAAGCTAAAAAAGCCATTGCCGTAGGCAAGATTTCCGGGGCCGTCGGCACCTATGCCACGGTGACCCCCGATGTCGAACAGAAAGCCTGCCATAAGCTGGGACTCGACCCCGCCCCGATATCAAACCAGGTTC
Organism: Dehalococcoidales bacterium; assembly: GCA_030615475.1. GTDB lineage: Bacteria > Chloroflexota > Dehalococcoidia > Dehalococcoidales > RBG-16-60-22 > JAFGPF01. Next base: position 1,132 of record JAUWZF010000232.1, read on the forward strand.
TCCAGCGCGACCGCCATGCCCAGTTCGTCACCACCCTGGCCATCATGGCCGGCTCCCTGGAAAAGTTCGCCACGGAAATCCGGGCCCTGCAAAAGACCGAGGTCCGGGAGGTCGAAGAGCCCTTCGGCTCCGGCCAGACCGGCTCGTCGGCCATGCCGCACAAACGCAATCCGGAACTCTGCGAGCGGGTCTCCGGCCTGGCACGGCTGGCACGGGGCTGTGCCCTGACATCGCTGGAAAATATCTCCCTGTGGCATGAACGCGATATCAGCCACTCCTCCAACGAACGTATCATTCTCCCCGATGCCTGCCTGGTGCTGGACTATATCCTCGCCCTCTTCACCTCGGTCATGAGAAGGCTTCAGGTCTACCCGCACCGCATGAAAAAGAACCTGGACCTTACCCGGGGACTGGTCTTCTCACAGAGGATCATGCTGGCCCTTATCGATAAAGGACTGAGTCGGCAAGATGCCTATAAGATGGTACAGAGAAACGCGATGAAGGCGTGGAAGGGAAACAGGAACTTCCTGACCCTGCTCAAGGCCGATAGCGAAGTTACCGCCACCATGCCGGCGGGAGAGCTTGAGGCACTGTTCGATTACCAGCACTACCTGCAATACGTTGACGAAATTTTCCAGAGGCTGGGGCTGACCAAGTCACAATGGCAGGGAATTATGCCCGATACTATAGAGCTGGGGCCGAGGGCCATATAACCCTCGGGCTGAGAGCATGTCTACCGGAGATAGTTAGAGAGGTATAATATCATGGATAGTACTGAATCATCCGTATTATTGGAAACCGACCTGCCGCTGCCGATGTTTATCCGCGGCAAGGTGCGTGATACTTACGACCTCGGCAGCCACCTGCTTATTATAGCTACCGACCGCATCTCCGCTTTCGACGTGGTGCTTCCCAACGGCATCCCGCTCAAGGGCCACGTACTGAACCGCCTCTCTTCTTTCTGGTTCCGGCGCACCGCGGAGATAATACCCAACCACATGACCGAGGCTATCGACGATGTGCACAGCCTCGATTCTTACCTGCCCGCCGGAAGCCGCTTCGCTTACCCGTCATATCTCAGGGGCCGCTCCATGATCGCCAAGAAAGTAAAACGCATACCGGTGGAGTGTGTGGTCCGCGGCTACATCTCGGGGTCAGCCTGGGCGGAATATAAAGAGCACGGCACGGTTTCGGGAAACCCCATGCCCAAGGGACTGAAGGAAAGCCAGGAATTGGAAAAACCGATATTCACCCCGACCACCAAGGCGGAGACCGGCCACGATGAGCCCATCACCATGGAAGAAATCATCAAGCTGATTGGCCTGCGCACCGCCCAGGAGATGGAGGAAAAGAGCCTGGCTGTCTATAACTTCGCCCGTGAGTACGCGATAAGTAAGGGTATTATCATTGCCGATACCAAGTTCGAGTTCGGCATTGATAACGGCCGTCTGACACTAATTGATGAAATACTGACCCCGGATTCATCGCGCTTCTGGGACGCCGGGCAATACAAAACAGGAAAGTCTCAAGAAAGCTTCGATAAACAGCCCGTCCGGGACTGGCTTATTGCCTCCGGCTGGAACAAGGAGCCGCCCGCCCCCACCCTTCCCCCGGAAGTAATCGAGCCGACCTCGAAGAGATACGTGCAGGCCTACGAGAAGCTGACCGGCCGCCAGCTGGCCTTTCTGGAGTAATCATTACCGTTCCAGATAATCTTTGGTGCTGGG
>JAUWZF010000048.1 GCA_030615475.1 Dehalococcoidales bacterium
GCGGATAAGGTCGTCGTATTCATCCGCCGTCATGTATTCACCCTCGATATATTGCCAGCTGGTACCGTCTTTCGCGATACCGTGTCCCGGCCAGGCGTAGAGTTTATAATCGAGTATGTCCAGAATCTTGCCCGGGGTGACATACGGCATGGCGGTTACTTCCAGTTCTGCGCCGTATTTCTCGTTGAATTTCGCGGTAGCCTCCAAAGTTTTTTCATAATCATACATGGCGGTATGGGCGGTAATACCGGCCATCTTGAGCGGCAGATTGCCGATGGGCAGGTTGACCGGTACCCTGTCCGGCTCCTCCACGTTATAGACGTCAATCAGCCTCTGTACTCTCGTTCTGTAAGACTTCTTTGCCTCTTCATTGGGGAGATTGCTGTCGTTATTGAGCCACCGGTTCAGGCGGTCTGCCCTTTTCTCCTGCGGCGTCATATCTTCCCATTTTTTGTCTGTCATCTAATAAACTCCTGTCCTTTTCCAGGTTAAGATTATAATTCGACCTTAAAAGGCCGACTCTCGAATTATACCAGCGCAGCCTGGAATATTACAAAAATGGTTAATTATACCTGGCCGTACCGGGGTCGTGGTTTCTGAAATGGGCGATGCGGATGCGCTTCATCTTGCCGTTTTCATCGAGGTTATACATTACCCAGTTGGTCATGATGTTGATATCGCCCTTCTTCCACGGCTGGCCGGCAGATGCGGGGGCATCTTTAAAAGTGTGGAACTCGGTGTAGAGCTCGACGAATACTAGGTCGCCTTCCGCCATGAAGTCGCCGAGTTCTAAAACTTCTCTCGTGTGTTCGTGCAGGGCCTTATAGTTAGCCGCGAACTCCGCGGGTCCGTGCAGGGTACGGGCGGGAAATTGCGTCCCGAAGGCGTTATCGAAGTACTCCACCGTAATGTCCGGCGCGAAATAGCTCGTGACTTTGTCATAGCTCTTGTTGTTGAAGTGGTCGGCGTATTCCAGGTATTGCTCTCTATTCATTACATACCTCCGGTTGTCAGTCTATTATCTAAGGAAAAACTTACTTGTGGGAAAGTATTTCCTGCTATAATAATACTTTTACCGGTAATCATCAAATCCGGAAATGTAATTAATAAATAATGTCATTCTCAGCCTTCAGCCTGATTCAGCCTGAAGGCTTGACCCGAGAATCCAGTACCCCATACCCCTCTGGATCCCCGCTTACGCGGGAATGACATCGTACCAAATGCTATAAACACTCTCAAATAGTAATTTGACCCCGAATCTGGGCCACGGGTATAATGACGGCAGAATGGGAAAAGGAGCATATGATGTCTAGAGGCTACACGGGAAAATTGTTATTCGTGAATCTCTCTACGGGTGAGTTGAAAGATGAGCCGCTTGATGAGAATCTCTGCAAAGATTTCATCGGCGGTTATGGTATCGGTGCCAGGATTCTTTACCGTCGCCAGAAGGGTGGCGTCGACCCCCTGGGACCGGAGAATACGCTCGGGCTGCTGACCGGCCCGCTTACCGGTACTCCGGCTACTTTCGGCTGCCGGTACTGCGTCGTGGCGAAATCACCGCTCACCGGCAGCTGGGGTGATGCTAATTCCGGGGGGCATTTCGGACCCCATCTCAAGTTTTCCGGCTACGACGGCGTATTCTTTACCGGTATTTCCGAAAAGCCGGTCTATCTATTGCTGGACAACGGAAAGGCCGAATTGAAGGACGCCTCGCAAATCTGGGGTAAGACCACCTACGAAACTGAGGATACCCTCGAAGCGCAGTACGGCACGACGGCCAAAGTGGTCAGCATCGGTCCCGCCGGGGAAAAGGTGGCTCTTTGCGCCTGTATTATGTCCAACCGGGGAGACGCCGCCGGACGTTCCGGACTTGGCGCGGTCATGGGCTCCAAGAGGCTCAAGGCGGTGGTGGCCAGGGGCGAGCTGAAGGTGCCCGTATTCGACCTCGAAGGCGCCAATAACCTGCGAAAAGAGCATATGGCGGGAGCCAAGGAGTTCCTGGAGCATTTCGGCCAGCGCGGCACCAGCGGACACGGCGACATGTCAGCCCACAGCGGCGATACCCCGGTCAAGAACTGGGGTGGCGTTGGGGTAGTGGAGATTCCGGATGTTTCGGGTCTCAAGGGCGATAATATGATTGCCAACCTGGACAAGCGAAAGGGCTGCTGGCACTGTCCCGCGGCCTGTAAAGCCAGCCTGAAAGCGGGTGTGAAATACCCGTATCCTGCCGGGAGTCACCGGCTGGAATACGAGACCATCGGGGCTTTCGGGGCGAACTGCTGCTGCACGGACGCCGAGGCATTAGCCATGGCCAATCACCTCTGCAATTCCTATGGTTTTGATACTATCTCGGCCGGCAGCATCGTCGCTTTCGCGATGGAGTTATATGAGCACGGTATCATTACCAGGAAGGATACGGACGGCATTGATTTGACCTGGGGTAATCCGGATGGTCTGGTTGCCATTACCGAGAAAATAGTTAAGCGGGAGGGCATCGGTGATATCCTTGCCGACGGCGTGAAAATAGCCGCCGAGAAAATCGGCAAGGGCGCCGGGGAATATGCGGTGCATATCGGCGGGCAGGAACTGGGCATGCACGACCCCAAGGCCGGTTTCTTCGGCGAAAAGATGACGATGGCCATGTACCACATGGATGCCACCCCCGGTCGGCATACCACCGGCTTCGGGCCCAGCCAGTTCATGCAGTACGTCAGCAGCGCCGCCGGACTCTGCATGCATGGCGGCATCGCCGGCAACCCGGATAAATATATTATTGGATTCCTGAAACACGTCACCGGCTGGGACCGCTCCGGGGAAGACCTGCTCAAGAATGGCGAGAGGATTGCCATTATGAGGCACGTTTTTACCCTTCGCGAGGGCGATAATCCGCTGGAGCGCTTTGTCCACCCCAGAATCCCGGGTATTCCCCCGCAGACGGAGGGCCCGCTCGCCGGTGTCACCAGGGATATTGAGGCGCAGGCCTACTGGAACCTCGGTGCCCTCGATTGGGACCGGTTTACCACCAGGCCCAGTTTGAGAAAACTGCAGGAACTGGGGCTTGACGATATCGCCGATGAACTACATCCTCCCGACCAACGGCGCAGTATGTTTGGCCCGCCACCCGGAAGATAATACGGTTCTGCTCGGTAATTAAGGGCTTCTTCGGCTGTCTCGCCTTGAGAATAGCACCCGTGTAAATCTTCAATCTCGACGAAGTATCCCCCCTCCGGTGCGGACAGAGCGGATAGTCTGTGCAAGCTGCTCACTGTAGGCGCTTTTCAGCTTTTCCATCATGTGCTATCCTCCAGCTGCCAGTGTAGATGTTCATCTTCTTTCCCCTGACTGAGGCAACGAGAGTGATACCCAGGGTATCGGCAATCCTCACCCCCAGGTTAGTCGACTCAGAAATGGAGATGATTATCGGAATACCTCTTTTGGCTACTTTGTGCAACACCTCCGAAGTAATCCGACCACTGGTTATTATAATACGGCTGGCTGTAGGTATATCCTCAAGGAGGCATTTCCCGAAGATTTTATCAATGGCATTATGCCTGCCGATATCCTCGTTAAAGACCAGTATGTTTTTCCTATCGCATAAAGCGGCACTATGAACGCCATGAGTTGCCAGATAAAGCTTAGAGCCGTGTTGGAATTTATTGACCAGAGCAAAGACTTCATCTACTGATATTTCCATCTGCGAGTCTACTTTCTGGCTGGCAGCATCAGCCGCGTTGTAAAAAGAAGCCCCCCGCCCACACCCCGAAGATATAACCCGCTTGAGCAAGGCATCGGCAGCCAATCCCTTATCCTCCGTGGTTTCCAACCGAACCACACCTCTCCGGTCATCGACTGTTATCTTCCTGATTTCATCCTTACTATCGAGAAATCCCTCGGAGGCAAGAAAACCAGCAGCTAAATACCTTAAATCCGCGGGAGAGCAAAGCAGGGTAACCAACTCCTGGTCGTTCAGGATAATGGTGAGGGGGAACTCTCTGGCAACCGCTGCCGAGATTTCGCTCCCGTCTTCCTGAGTAAGTCGCAAAGCAGGAAAACTTTCTACACTGTCCACAATTTCACCCTTCCCCTCATCCTAGGAACTATATTTCTCAAGGGCACCGTAGAAAGCCCTCCAGAAGGGGTCAACTATCGGGTGCTCAAGCGGCTTCTCCTTGCCTTCTTCTAATAGCGTCATGCCATGTTTTAAATCGGTCAATTCTCCCACGATTGAAGATTTGATACCCTTTTGGAACAGAGCCTCCACAACTTCTTGGGCCTTGTGTTCCTTACAGGCGATGAGTAATGTCCCCTCACTGATAGAGGCATAAGGATCAATATCAAAAAAGTTGCATATCTCGGGCACACAGTCCTCGATGACGATACGCCCCTTTTCTATCCTGGCACCCAGGCCAGCCGCCTGTGCCAGTTCATATAAACCACCCCATACCCCGCACTCGGTGGCATCGTGCATGGCAGTAACCCCTCTTTCCCTGACGCCGACGCTTACCGCCGTCATGGCGTCCTCCACCACCGACATCTTGTAGAATATCTGCTCTGCCTTTTTACTGAAATCAGCCCCGAATTCTCTCTCGATAAGTTGAGGAAGCATGGTGGCGAAGATACCGGTTGCCTCAATGGCCGGTCCCTTGGTGATGATTAGCTTGTCTCCGGCTCTCGCCAGCCCGGGGGTAACATATTCATCTTTCTCCCCCACGCCGACAATCGTAGCCCCGCCAACCATAGGATAGTGGCAATTTTCATATCTGGCGGTATGACCGGTAATGACGGTGATGCCCAGTCGCTCGCACTCGCGGTGCATGGTGTCCCACATTACCTCCAATTGTTTCTTGGTCATCTCCATCGGCAGATTCAGGTCAATGGATAGAAACCCGGGCTTCAGTCCACTGGTCACAGAATCAGAAGCGATGATGTGGATGGCAAACCAGGCTGCCCTCTCCCAGCCGTACTCAGGGACGATGAAGACCGGGTCGCAGGTAAAGGATACCGCCTTATCCCCGATTTCCACTATTCCCACATCAACGCCGTGCTGAGGCCCCACCAGAACTTTATCACTCTCAGCCCCCAGGCGTGGGAATATAAGTTCGCTAAAGATTGCGGGTGAGATTTTACCAATCTCAGGCATTTCGTTTGCTGCCATTGTTTCTCCTCTTGCTTCTGGTCAGGTAGTCCTCAATGGCTGATTTAAGCGCCTCCTCGGCTAAAACCGAGCAGTGCATCTTAATCGGGGGCAGTCCACCCAGAGCTTCAGCTACTGCCCGATTGGAGATGTCCAGGGCCTCTTTTATTCTCTTCCCTTTGACCAGCTCGGTAACCATGGAGCTGGTGGCGATGGCGGCTCCACAGCCGAACGTCTTGAACTTGGCGTCAGTGATGATGCTGTCATTTACCTTGATATAAAGCTCCATGATATCGCCGCACACCGGGTTCCCCACGTGTCCGATACCATCGGGGTTTTCTATCTCTCCGACATTCCTCGGATTTCTGAAATGCTCCATTACTTTCTCGCTGTACATCGACTGCACATTGCTCATGATTTTCTCCTATCTCTGGCTTCTCAAAAGGGGCGACATGGCTCTTAGTTTGGCAACGATTCCAGGTAAGACCTCTAAGACCTGCTCCACTTCCTCCTCAGAGGTCCACTTGCCCAGAGTAAACCGCAGCGAACCATGCGCCTGTTCATGGGGAAGCCCTATCGCCAGAAGCACATGGGATGCTTCAAGGTTCGAGGAACTACAGGCGGAGCCGGTAGAAGCACAGATACCTTCCAGGTCGAGGTTTAGGAGCATTGACTCCCCTTCGACAAAATCAATACTTACGTTGATATTATTGGGCAGTCGCTTTACGGGATGGCCGTTCAGATGGACATGGTCAATACTTTCCAGCAGACCTCCGATAAGTTTGTCCCGGAGGTGGATTAGCCGCTCCGCTTCTTCACCCATTTCCTGCCGGGCAAGTTCCGCCGCTTTTCCGAAGCCCACGATTCCGGGGACATTCTCGGTGCTGGCTCGCCGCCTTCCCTCCTGCTCACCGCCGTGCATAAAGGAGACTAACCTTGTCCCTTTTCTGATGTACAGCGCCCCAACCCCTTTGGGACCGTAGAGCTTATGGGCTGACATGGAGAGTAAATCCACCCCGAGTTTGTTTACATCCACCGGGATATGCCCCACTGCCTGCACGGCATCGGTATGAAAATAGACGCCGGCTTCCCTGGCAATCTTGCCTATTTCAGCAATCGGCTCTATGGTGCCTATCTCGTTGTTAGCGTGCATCACCGAAATGAGCACGGTCTTTTCCGTGATAGCTCGTCTGACATCACCAGGGTCAACCAGGCCATACTCATCTACCGGGAGGTAAGTAATATTAAATCCCCGCCTCTCCAGATACTTACAGGTCTCTATTACCGCGTGGTGCTCGATGGAGCTGGTAATGATGTGATTTCCACGCTCCTCATTGGCAAAAGCCACGCCCTTCAGGGCAAAGTTATCCGCCTCCGTCCCACCGCTGGTAAAGACAATTTCCTCGTCACGGGCACCAATGAGGCTGGCAACCTTAGCTCTTGCTTCCCCTATTGCCCCTTTTGCTTCCTGCCCGTAGGAGTAGATGCTTGAGGGGTTCCCGAAGGCATCGGTAAAATAGGGGAGCATTGCCTTGAGGACATCAGGGTGTGTCGGCGTGGTAGCCGCATAGTCAAGGTATGTTCTTTTCAATTTTCACCTCTTAAAACGGTTAACAAGCGTGCTGCCCGGGACAGGGTAGGTTTGCGCACCGCCCTGTCCCGGGTTTTTTAACTCACTCCTATTCCTATTCCCCTGGTGTCCCGCTTTTTGCCGCTCAGGACTCCTCTATCTTGCGCTCTTCAAGGTTCTTAAAGGTGATGCCAGATTCCGCTCCGGGAAGAGAAGCTACCGGTTCACTCAGGGTAAATTCGCCTTTTTGTATCCATCCCTTGAGTGTCCGGGCAATCTCAACCGCCTTGGGGTAACTGGAAAGTGAAGCGGTGGCGACCTTTTTACCCTGAACCTCTATCTTACCCGTCTTAAGCTGGGCATAGCTGACTTCTCCCAGGGTGTCCGGTTGTCTCTGGGGGTAGGCTTCGGAATAGTCTACAACAGGGGCAAAAATATCAGCATCCCTTATTGATGTATACCGGAGGATGTCCTCGGATAGTATGGGTATGGGAACGCCGATACCGACAGCTATGGTGTTGCCGTAGCCCTGCATGCTTACCCCGCGGAGCCACTCCGGTTTCATCTGTTTCAGGTCACCAATTACTGCCAGAGTTCCGGCGGGTTTTCTCGGCACGCCATTATCAGTACGAGGC
>JAUWZF010000102.1 GCA_030615475.1 Dehalococcoidales bacterium
TTCGTCTTCGGTCATTTCGAGCGATAGGTTGCCCACATAGATATTCATGGTGCCCCCCTTTTATCAAATCGGTTACTTTGCTCCGATTTGCTGCGAGTGAGTCAGTAAAAGCTTCTGCAAGTGCCAGTACAAATTCAAGGCAGCAGGTTGCCTAATATCTTCGCTGCCTGCCGCCACCTGACCGGCCGCCTCTACCACCACCATAACCACCGCCGTAGCCACCACTCCTCCTGTTGCCATAGGAACCGCTGCCCCTGCTGTCTGTACGAGGACGGGACTCGTTAACCACGATAGTCCGGTCTTTCAACATTTTGCCGTTAAGACCCTCGATGGCAGCTTCAGCCTCAGACTTTGATGCCATTTCCACGAAGGCAAAGCCCCTGGGCCTCCCGCTGAACTTGTCGGCAGGAATAGCTACTGATTCCACCTTGCCAAAAGTACCGAATTCTGCTGAAAGTTCATCCTCGGTAACATCAAAGGCTAGATTGCCCACATAAATTTTCATAATCTGCCCCCCTTATCCCAGATTTTATTCCTCTTCTCCTTAATATCCCTGTTGCCGTCTCCGCCGAGCGTTCTTTTTGGCTTTAATACGGGCCGCCTCACTCTTAGGTATGAAATGGCGATTAGCTTTTACTTCACGCAAGACCCCGCTCATTTGCACCATTCGCTGAAAGCGGCGCAGCAGCGATTCCTGTGATTCACCTTCATGTATTGATACTTCTAAAGACAAAACTTACATTTACCCGGGTCACATACAGGCCGGTTGCCCAGCCCGGGTGCGACTCATGGCTTAACCTCACTTATCTACTGGGTCTGATTTTACGATAGCAATCGCTGCAGTATACCGGCCTATCACCGCGAGGTTCAAAAGGAACTTCGGTGCTCTTACCGCACTCGGCGCAGGTTGCCGGGAACATCTGGCGCGGGGCTCCGTAACTGCTGCTGCCGTACCGTTCTGACTTCCTTGCCTGGCGGCATTCCGGGCAGCGCTTGGGCTCGTTGGTGTAGCCTTTTTGCTGGAAAAACTCCTGGTCTTCAGCACTGAAGGTAAACGTGGTGCCGCAATCGGAGCACTGGAGGGATTTATCCTGAAAACTCATTGGATGACCTCCTCTCTTTAAAACTTAGTTAGAGTTCGGTCATCCAATACTTAAGAAAACTCTGTGTAAGTAGCTTCCGAGAAGCTTGTTATAACCTAAACTAGAACTTGCTTTAAGTATACCACAAAAAGAATGCTCCTGCAATCAACGCTCTCGTGAGGATGACCCTCCCCCCGAAAGTTAGGCCAGTTGCTCTTAGAGTTTTCCTATGATAAAACTTCATACGGAGGGCTCTAGTGAAAGCAAAGAAGTACACCGAGGAACAGATCATAGCCGTGCTGAAGGAGGGGGAGGCCGGTGCCAGGTTCGCCGATCTCAGCCGTAAATATGGGATGAGTGACGCCACCTACTACAACTGGAAGGCCAAATACGCCGGGATGACCGCCAGCGACCTGAGACGGCTCAAGGCACTGGATAACCAGACCCTGAAGGAATTACTCTTAAAAAACTTCTAACACCCGGGACGAGGACCTTTTGTCAACAGAGAGAGCCCCGAAGTTCGGGGGCTCTCGGAGTATCTGGAGTATTGTCCTTTAAGTCATTATTAGATGGAATGCGTAAACCCTGAAGAGAAGTTATCCGTTTGTCCTGCCTGGTTTTACTGTTTTACTTCTTAATATCATAATGAATGCGTACGAACTGGTAGGCAATAGCCCTGTCGAACGGGTCCCACTGGACCTTATCCCCTTCTTTTTCAAACCTGAATTTCAGGAGTTTGGTGATAGGTTCATAGACGTTATCGGGGTCGATAACCTGAACAAGTGCATTGTATTCGGCCTGGGTAAATTCCTGCTTCTGGGTAGTGCCTGCTTCCGTGCTTTTGGGAGCAGGTAAATAGCATTTGAGAAGTGCTAACGCGTTCTCCGGCTTGCCCCTGAAGGACTTCTTCAGGTAGCGGTTGGTCTCTTCTCTCGACCCGTAATGCGACCAAATATGCAGAAACTGGGCGGCATCTTCGGGGTATGCCAGGTAGAGTGGTCTTTCCCCCGCCAGGGCTCGGATTCCGGAAGCAAGCTTTTTCCCCAGAGTCTTTTCTTCCTCTGCGGACAAAAGGCTCTCACCGCCATCCTTTGCTGCGGCTGTCGTCATATAGAGGAAGCTCCTGACCGCTAAGGAGATGGTATCACTTTCCGGCACTTCACCTGTGGTGGCTTCACGGGTTGGTAGGGGTATAATACCTTTAGTACGGGCTGCCACATCATCCCATACCTTGCCCAGCTTATCTGTAATATTTCTGGCTCTCCGTGAAGGGCCCCTGAAAGGCCCGGCAAGGGTAGCAGGGGCGGGGAGCAGTCTGGTGAGGAATGGCAATAATATAAGGACGATTACCGCTACCGCCAGGACAGCGCCGATGATGATTATCGCCCAGATGTAAGCCGGGGTAATTTTCTCCACCGGAGGTGCGGGCGGAAACTTGATGATATTGGCCGGAGGTACCGGCGGTATCTCGATTACCGGAGCGGGAGTCGTCACGATTTCTACCGGTGGCGGTGCCGGAGCAGCCGGTTCTGCCAGGGTAGTGAAAGCGATGATGGGGCTCCAATCCGTGTTGCTGGTAGCGCTGACAGCCCTGACCCTCCAGAAATAGGTGGCGTTGTAGTCCAGCGTGGCTGAAGTCAGCTTATAGACCGTGACGGCGCCCAGGGCGTTATCGCCAGTGGCGTCCACGATGAGGTCAGTCATATCATAGCCAGTGGCCAGCTGGAACTCATAGCCGGTAGCACCGGCAAAAGCACCCCACTGGAAGGTGGGAGTAAGCGATGCGTTCCAGCCGCCTGTGTTTGTGCCGCCTTCAACTGCGCCAAGGATGGCCGGAGCGTTAATTATGGCAGCGGCCAGTTGGGTTACAAACGTCCGGGCATCACAGTACGGTCCGACTACCGGCGTCTGCACGCGGACCTGCCAGTAGTAGTCAACGCCATTGAAGAGGAGACCAGCAGCCACGGTGAATGTGGTCATCGGGTCGATGGGGTCAGTCCCTCCGGCGCCTCCCGTTGAGGTCGTGGCCGTGAGGAAGTCATCCCTGGTGTCATATCTTACCCGGTAGGTGAGGGCACCGGGAACGTCTTCCCAACTGAAGATAACAGGGTTCACGCTGGCAGCAACCCTAGAGCCTCCTATCGGCGCGAGCGGGTTCGGGGAGACGGCAGTTAAAGTGTCAGTGTAGGTATATATACGGTTATTGGTAGTGTCGATGGTATAGATAACATTGGAGCCTTCAGCTCTGGCCAGTAAGCCAGCAGTACTGGTGACATCAAGCCCGAGTCCAACCGCATTATCCCAGACGGCGCGTGAAAGGGTGGCGGAACCAGCGGTCGGGTCGATGGAACGGGAGAAACCGGCCCCACCCGTGACGTCGGAAACATAGAGCGTTCCATCCGGGGCAACCAGGAGGTCGCGGGCGGCGGCGGCGGGTATCGCGCTGCCGCAAGCGAGCCAGTCGGTGTAGGTGCCGACCTGGAAGCGCCTTACGTCAGCGGGACCGCCAGCGGCACTGGCGGCGAAGATGAAGTCATTGGAATCATAGTCGGCATCGAAAGCTACGATAGGGTTGGTGCCGCCGACACCGGCGCCTATCCGTGTGTAGGTAACGTTGTTATCGGTGGACAGGTAGACATTACCGTTATTGAGACCGACCATCAGGTCGACTGTATCTAAATCAAGCTTGAGGTCCGTGATGGTTACCGCGCCGCTGACCACGGTGGTGGCAACGGACTGCCAGGTAAAGTTGCTGTAGTCCGTTCTCTGGACGGTGGCTGCCGCCCCCGAGTTGGAGACATATATAGCATACTTGCTCTTGACGGCGATATCGCCGACGGCAATCGGGCAGGTGCAGCCTATCCAGCTAACACCGCGGTCATAGGACACCTGGATATTACCGGCGGCCGCACTAGTAACATCACCGAAGTAGACAGTGGCATCGGTCACGTAGTCCGGGGAGGGGCGGATGATGCCGGTATTGCCGGTAAAGACGGCAGAATACATCCTGTACCAGCTAGCGCCGCCATCGGTGGTTCTCCAGACGCTATCAGCGCCGGCGCCACCGTCGTTGGTAACCATAAAGAAGTGGTTAGCGCTGGCGACCTGGAAGTCGTTAATGCTGACGATGGTGGTATCAATGAGGCCGGCCTGGTAGAAGTAGTTACCGCCATCGGAGACGGAGAGGGCACTCTGGGCACCGGTCGTGCCGGTATAAATCCTGCCGCTCGTATAGAAGTCGTCGGCAAGGGCAAGGTATACGTTCGTGCCACCGGTGGGCTCTTTCAGGGCGGGTAACCATGTCACGGCAGTAGCCGCTACCGTCGGATTGTTGGTGCGCCTCACGGCCGTCGAGGTTGCGTGGCCGGCGTAAAGGGAGCCGGAGGTGGTGGTGCCGCCGTAGGCAAGGCTCTGGAATGGTTGGTCACCGGAGCCGATTGGGTTCAGTGCCGCGGTGGCGGGACTATCAGCGCCGACGGTGACACGGTAAACGTTGTCGTTCACACCATTGGCTACAGTGGCAACATAGCAGGTGCGTTTAGTGATCAGGCCGGCATTGAAGTCGGACGGGAACGCGATGTCACTGCTGACGATACCGGTGGCTGCCGTGAAGAAGTCGTCAATGGTAGCATCGATAACGCGGATGGTTCCCAGCGTAAAATCCCAGGTCGCATCATTGGCTGTAAGGGTATGCAGGCGCGTGCCGGCGGCCGCGGTAGTACCGATGGCCATTCTGGTGGGGTCTATCGAGTATTTCGGTGAGTAGGCTACCGTGGTGACATCCTCAGCGAGGGCCGTTGCGGCCCAGTTAAGTACACCGACACGACCCCAGATGAAAACGTCACCGAGGGTAACATCGCCGGCCGTCGCCGTGGCATCAACCACGCCGACCATGACCTCGCCGGTGCCGTCAATATAGTTAGGCGCTACGTCCATACTCGTCACGCGGCCGGCAATGGCGCCTCCAAGAACGTTAAAGGAAACACCGACATTGGTGGAGATATAAACCTGGGATGTCGCACCG
>JAUWZF010000082.1 GCA_030615475.1 Dehalococcoidales bacterium
TCCAGCAGGCGGTCATAATACTCATAGAGAGGGTTCTCACAATCGTTGTGCAGCATCCAGCCCACCATGAAAGCGCCCCCGCGGGAAACGACATCGGTCACCCTGCCCTGCTGCTTGAGACGGGCAATAGCCGCCCGGGTAACGCCACAGTGCACGGTAATGAAGTCGACGCCGTCCCGCGCGTTATCTTCAATGGCGGCAAAAATATCATCAACGGTCATTTTCACGATGGCATCGTGTTTTTCGATGGCCTCGATACCCGCCTGGTAAATGGGCACCGTGCCTATGGCACAGGAACTCGCGGCGATAATGGCCCGCCGGATAGCCGGTATGTCGCCCCCGGTGCTCAGGTCCATGACCGTATCCGCGCCGGCGGCCAGGGCCACTCTCAACTTTTCCATTTCGGTATCAACGTTGCCGAAATCGGAGGAAGTCCCGATATTGGCATTGACCTTGGTGGACAGCCCCTCCCCGACCCCGCAGGGAATGAGGTCGATATGCCTGACGTTGGCCGGAACAACCATCGTACCCTTCGCCACGCCCTGGCGGATAAACTCGGCCTCCAGACTTTCGGCCTGCGCCACCACCTCCATTTGTGGAGAAATATCACCTTTTTTGGCTATTTCCAGCTGTGTCATTCCGGCACCTCCGTAAAACAATAAAACCAAGGGCTTCGGCTGATAATGCCAGACCCCTGGTCTGAGTTTCGGCCGCTTCCCTACGCTCGTATTACCGAGTTCAGGTTCCTAGGGTCGTCCTTCCTAGAAGGACTCTCAGCTCTGAGCACCCCTAGCGGTTAAATTGTAGATTTATTATAACACTCAATAAGGCGCGAAGTCAAATTTTTACCTGTAGAAAACCTGCTTACCCTTCTTTAAACGGTAACGTCAACCTCGTGCCGGCATTGTTCAGGAAGAACCGGTCGCCGAACTCCCGCGCCAGATAAGCCGAGGCGTTAAAGCCGGTACAGTGAGAAACGCCCAGATGCTGCACCCCCATCTCCTGCAAAGCCGCCGCCGTCTTTTCCAGGCGCTCTTTAGAAGCATGAATGAGGTGTGTGCCGCCGATGGCGGCATAGATAAGCTCCTTGCCGGTCACTTTCTTTGCCTGTTTCAGCGTATTGACGATGCCATGATGAGCGCAGCCCAGGATAACCACCAGCCCGAACTCAGCATCAATAATCAGGGCGAGGTCATCGTCAAGGCTGTCCTGCTTCAGTTCTTCACCCTCCATGACACACAGGTACTTTTCGACCACTTCGTAGTCAGTCAGCATGGGTATTTCGCCGGTGGTCATCACATGTCCGGAGAGCTTCACCGGCTCCTTAGACAGATGAAACAAAGCTCCCATTACTTCCAGCGCTTCCCTGACGAAGGGAATGCCGACATATCTCTTGGGTGTATTATCGAGGCTGCCGTATTTCCTCGTCCAGACATCCGGATGGGCGATTATTTCCTTCCCGCCGGCCCTTTTCAATACCTCGTACAGTCCACCGGTGTGGTCATAATGCCCGTGGCTCAGCACCATCCGGTCGACTGTAGTCAGGTCAATCCCCATAAGCTGAGCATTATGTACCGCGGCAGTCCCGGAACCGGTATCAAACAGTATCTTCATACCATCGGCTTCCACGAGCATGCTCAGACCCCACTCTCCCAGAGAACCCAGCTCAGCGGTGTTCTCGGCCAACGTCGTAATTTTAATTTCCATAACCCCTCCTTCTACATCGGCCAGCCAAGCCACTCGAAGACGCCTATCATTTTCAATCCCATGTAGAACATTACCGCAATAAATATATATTTTAAATACGTAGCTGGCAGCTTATGGGCGGTAATAGCACCTACCTGCGCCATGCCGACACTGGTTATCGCCAGTAAAAACCATGATGTCAGATTAACATAGCCGATTGACCATGAAGGAAGGTCGGCAACACCGATACCATTAACAATATAGCCAACTACACCACCAACACTGGTAAATATCATCACCGCCAGTGAGGTGGCTATAGCATTATGCATCTTAAACTTTAACGCGAGTACCATTATCGGTATCATTACTATGGCTCCGCCAAAGCCCAACATGCCAACCATTACGCCTAAAGGTATCGCCCAGGCAATCCATAGCCAGGTATTATCCACGGGTTTTTGTTCAATATGCGGCTGTCTGGCGGTGAGCATCCTTAGGCCACTCAGGAGTACAATTGCCCCATAGGCAATCTTAAGTGCCAACCCGGGAAGATGGGCTGCCAGGGCAGCCCCACCAAAAGCACAAATAAGACCACAACTCCCCATAATAATGGCGGCTCGCCACCACACCACCCCCTCGCGGTGATGCCGCCAGGCCCCACTGGCGGCGGTCGGCAGGACAACCAGCAGGTTTGTGCCAAACGCCAGCTTTATAGCCGTATCCGCCGAAATTCCCATATCGGTAAATACTATGTACTGAACAGGCGTCATAATGAAGGCGCCACCAAGACCCAGAAGACCACTGGCAAACCCGACCCCGGTGCCGGTTGCCAGCAGTATTATGATATGTGACAGTTCCATTGTCTATATTTCTTCGCTTTGAGAAAGGAATCCGATAAACAAGGTTTAAAAGATTTTCCGATTTATTATCCCAGTTTTTTCTTAACCGACGCTATCTTCCCATTCATGGTTAGAGGCTTATCATGGCGCTCGTCAATTCTGATGGTGGTAACTACCCTCACCGCCCCGGCATCGAAGGCAGACCGGTGCATCCTTTGCGCCAGAGCCATAAGCTTCTCGAGGTCACCCTCAATAATCGTATTCATCGCCGTCAGTTCGTACTTAATGCCCGGTTCGTTCTTTAATATCCGGACCGCCCCGGCCACATATTGACTGACCGAAGGCGATTTCGTCCCCACCGGTACGACACTAATATCAATCATTGCCATTTCACCAGACCTCCAAAATACACTATTTTACTCTATTTTATTCTTGAGTCGTCGATAATAGGTCTCGGAGGTATAAAGTGCCGCCAGGGGATTATGCCCCAGGACCCTGTCCTTCACGGCCAGCACCGTCAGCGGGACATCGCAGTACTTTATAAAAAGGGTATCGTGGCCGATACAGAGTCCCAGCATGACGGCCATATCAACCTTCGTCCTGTTGATAATCATCGCCTGGGCGATGGGATTGCACATGGTCTCCCAGTTCTCCGCCCCGGCAATCTTCTCCTCGGGCCGGAGACCAATCCTTTCTTTGGGGACGGCCCCGCACTTGCACTGGACGGAGACAACCTCGAACCCGCTGTTCTCCAGGATTTCGGTCAGGAGGCTGGCCTCCATCGCCAGCCCCCCGCAGTGGGCCAGGCCGAGCCTTTTATAGCCGCACTTCCGGGCGAATTGAATCAACTCCTCGATGCGGGTCAGCTTCGTTCTCAGTCCGTCGGGCAGGCGCTCGTAGCACTGGAACTCCTGGACGGAGGCCAAACGGGCAAACTCCCTCACCGACGATTTATCGTATTCGGACAATGCCTCGGTAAACACCCCCGGCATAAGCTTCATCGGGCAAAAAGCGGGCGCCTTTTCCAGCGAGACCGGCCCGTCACCAGCTTTACCACCCCGGTTCTCGCAGACTTTGGTGGGACAATGGGCACACATGGGATAATCGGCTTTTACCATACGAATTCTCCTTTCCCTGTCCTCAATGCTATTCTAGTTACTTGGCGATTAAAAGACAAGAATTCGGACACTTAAGGAAGCGTTGACAAAAGCATAAATAGGCGTATAATTAACTCGCCTGATATGAAATAGACAAAAAAAGCCTGGTGGATGAAGATGATGAGCGTGAGACAAGGGCACTGGAACCGTTTTAATAGCGGTGGCTGGTGCCCTTTTTGATTTCAGGGGCATTACACGAAATCACGGTTCATTTACATGGCTATAAGTGATATTACCGGAAGTTGGAGTTTACTATGACCAAGACGATGGCTATCTATCTGATTATATTCGGGCTGCTTTTCATCGTGTTCGGTTTGTTGGGTGTTTATGCCATGCAATATAAGGTTGAGGAATGGGGTCTCAATCCTGAAGGCATAGCGATACCATGGGTTTTCTTCGGTGTGGGGATGTTCATTGTGATCGTCGGAATGTGGGTGAAGGGACTTCTAGGACGCCAGGACAGGGTTTTGTTTATCTTTTTTAACTATTGTCCTGTCCTTTTCATTCTCGGAGGTCTCGGTGCTCTGGCAGCTGGTTCATTGATGCTCATAAATGGGACAGAAGGTCTTGGTAACGCACTGTTGCTTATTTTTATGGGACTTGGTTTTGTATATATCCCCATACGTGTATGGAAGAGTTGGAATTGGCGCTTTTTTAACGATATTAATGACCTTAGGAAGTTTTTGCGTTGGGACATTCCAGAAAGGCCTGGTCGGTCTGCTTTGCTGAAAAATGAGGGTATTGCTGACTGTCTCTATGCTCCAACCAGGAAGCATACAAAGACGGAGGCCCAATTCTTAACAGAGGTAGCTAGGTTTGGGGGCGATGCCATGGACAAAATTGGGCAAGACGAAGAAATCAACCAAATTAATATATGGGTTGAGCGGAAAATTCCATGGAAGAAGGGCTCCAGAAAAAGGATTTGGAAGGGAGTTAAGCTTGTATTGGACAAGTCAAACTGGCGGGGACCAGTTATAGGTGACTTGTCAAGTCTTGCTTACCACGACCAAGAGCAGTATCTCAGACTTTGTTCACTTCAACATATAGATAAAAACGAATTCCCAAAGTGGCCAAAACATGAATGGGGTGGACCAGGGTGATGACTTTTAACCTAATAAGCGTTTGCCAATAGCATCACCTCCCTCCCAATTGTCGTAACTACACTCTTCACGCGCAGTGATTAAACGTTCAAGCTGAGTTCACTTTGTGTATTCGTTACGCATGTTATAAAATAATAACAGTTAAGGAGGATAATATGTGGCTGCAAACGAGAATGTGGCTGCTGATTGCCGTCATGTTCGGCATCCTTTACGGTGTCATTGTCGTTGTCGGCACCCTGATGGGCAAAGGCAGCATGATTATATATATTATTATAGGTTTTGGCATCCTCGGCCTCCAGTACCTGATTGGCCCGGCTATTGTCGGCTGGATGATGAGGGTAAAATGGGTACCGGAAAAAGAGGAGCCGGAACTTCACAATATGGTAGCGAAACTGGCCGGGACAGCCGGTATCCCCAAGCCGAAGGTAGGCATTTCACAATTGAACATGCCCAACGCCTTCGCCTTCGGCCGGACCCGGGGCGACGGGCGGGTATGCGTCACCCGCGGCATATTGAACCTGTTGAGTCGCGACGAACTCAACGCGGTGCTCGGCCACGAGATTTCCCACATCAAACACCGCGACATGGCCATCATCACCCTGCTTTCGGCCATACCGCTGATAATGTACTGGCTGGCCTGGAGCTTTATGTTCCGGGGCATGTTTGGCGGTGGGGGACGGCAGGGAGGCAGTAGCTATACGGTGCTTATCGGCCTCGGAGCTATGATACTCTACTTCATCACCAATCTACTGGTACTCTATGGCTCCAGAATCCGGGAGTACTATGCCGACCGGGGGAGCGTCAGGCTGGGCTGCCAGCCGCACCACCTGGCCACGGCGCTGTATAAACTGGCCTACGGTGACGCCCGGCACAGGAACAGTGAAGAGCTGAAAAGAGTGGCGGGAGTTAAAGCCTTCTTCATTAACGACCCGTCCCGG
>JAUWZF010000224.1 GCA_030615475.1 Dehalococcoidales bacterium
TCGTGGCGGATGCGGTCGCCGCTGACAGTTGCCAGCATGGCCACATCACGCTTCAGCAGCTTGAGTGTCGAGGGTTCTATACGAAAATCCAGCCGCTGCTCGTAGCGCAGGGCGCGCCAGATGCGCGTGGCGTCGTCAATGAAGCTATTGTCGTGTAGCACCCGCACCATCTGCTTTTCAAGGTCCTGCCGTCCGCCGTGGGGGTCGATAAGCTCACCGAAGTGGTGCGGGTTAACCTCGATGGCCATGGCATTGACGGTAAAGTCGCGGCGGGCGAGGTCGTCAACGATAGTGCCGGGCTTCACCGTGGGCAGGGCACCGGGTTGGGCATAGGTCTCGGCGCGGGCGGTGGCTATATCGACACTCCTGTTAGTCCACTGGAGATTGGTGGTGCCGAAGCGTGGGTGGGCAGTGACTTTAGCCCGTTTGCTGCGCGCCATTTCCCGTGCCAGCTTGATGGCGTCCCCTTCCACGACAAGGTCAAGGTCGAGATTACTCCGCTCCAGAAGCAGGTCGCGCACCACACCGCCCACCAGGTACAGACGCTGCTGCTGTTGGCTCGCTACCTCGCCGGTCTTCTTAATAAAGTCGATTAAATCGGCGGGCAATTGCTCCTGCATCCGGCTGGCCAGGTTGGTGATTTCAGGCATGTTCATTATACCTTGTAGTATAGCACATGATGTCCAGATATCACGTTGTTATTTTTATCGATAACCGCTTATAATGAACCGTATGAAAGTTGTCTCGATTGTCGGTATGCCCGGCTCCGGCAAGTCCGATGTTGCCACGATGTTCCGGGATAAAGGTTTTACTTATGTACGGTTCGGCGACATTACCGATGAGGAGGTCAAAAAGCAGGGCCTGAAGCTGAACGAGAAGAATGAGCGGCAGACCAGGGAGTCCCTCAGAAAGCAATACGGGATGGATGCCTACGCCCGGTTAAGCCTCCCCCGCATCGACGCCGCCCTGAAGACATCGAATGTGGTGGTCGACGGGCTTTATTCCTGGGAGGAATATACCTTCCTCAAGGGACATTACGGGGATGATTTTATCGTCGTAGCGGTCTGGTCGTCGCCGCAAGCGAGACATACCCGGTTGGGCAGTCGCAAGATACGGCCGCTGACGCCGCAGGATGCCGCCGGCCGTGACCGTGCTGAAATCGAAAATCTCAACAAGGGCGGGCCTATTTCCCTGGCCGATTTTACCGTCCTAAACGACTCATCGCTGGCCGACCTGAAGCAGCAGGTAGAAAGGATTATCGAGAGGTTAAAATGAATAAGAAGAAAAGAATAGATATTGATGAATATTTCCTGAAAATAGCATCGGTGGTAGCCGAGCGTTCCACCTGCCGGCGGCATCACATGGGGGCCATTGCCGTGCGGGACAAACACATCCTGTCCACAGGTTATAGCGGGGCGCCGTCCGGAGCTAAAGACTGCCTGGAACTTGGCTGCCTGCGTGATGAACTGGGGATAAAATCCGGCACCCGGCAGGAAATATGTCGCGCCATTCATGCCGAACAGAATGCCATTATCCAGGCGGCGCTGCATGGTGTCAGCCTGGAAGGGGCGACCATGTACTGCACGCACACGCCCTGTGTCCTCTGCGCCAAGATGATGGTAAACGCGCGAATAGCGCGGTCGGTATCCTTTGGGAAGTACATCGATGATGAATTCATCAAGCTGTTCGAGGAAGCAGGGATAGAGGTGGATATGAAAGAAAGACCGCCGTCGGAGATAACCTACCTGGACTAGGATAATTGTCATTCCGTACTTGATACGGAATCCAGGCGGGGAGGTGTGACTGGATTCCCGCCTTCGCGGGAATGACAATGGTCAAAAGGAAACTAGCGCTTCCTCTTTACTGCTTCACGGGCGGCTTTAATAATATCCTTAGCCGTCAGTCCGTACCTTTCCAGCAGTTCCGCCGGCTTGCCGGACATCCCGAAGACATCCTTGACGGCAACAAACTCCATCGGTACCGGATTGTGTCTGGCGATAATCCTCGCCACCGTGCTGCCCAGACCGCCGTGTTCCTGGTGTTCCTCGGCGGTAACGATAGCGCCGGTCTCACTGGCAGCCTTAACGATGGCTGTTTCATCTATAGGCTTGAGGGTGGGCATATTCAGCACCCGGCAGTCTATACCTTCTCTGGCTAGTTCGGCGGCGGCCTCCAGGGCCTGTGCTACCATGACGCCGATGGCGATAATGGTAACGTCTTTACCCTGTCTCAGGGTAACCGCTTTTCCGATTTCAAATCGATAGTCGACAACGTTTATATTAGGCAACCTGGCGCGGGGCAGGCGGACGTAACAGGGTCCGACGTGCCCGGCGATGGCTTCAATAACCCGGGCGGTCTCGATGGCGTCTGCGGGGACGATAACGGTCAAGCCGGGCAGGGAACAGATGAGAGCCAGGTCTTCGAGCGCCTGGTGGGAGGCGCCGTCCTCGCCGACGGTGACGCCGCTGTGAGTGCTTACTATTTTTACGTTAAGCCTGGCCTGAGCTACCGATACGCGAATCTGGTCGAAGCAGCGCCCGGTGGCAAAAACGGCGAAGGTGCTGGCGAAGGGTATCTTGCCCGAGGCGGCCAGTCCGGAGGCGATGCCTATCATGTTCTGCTCGGCGATGCCGACGTCGAAGAAGCGCTCCGGGAACTCGCTGGCGAAATACTTGGTCATCGTCGAAGGACGCAGGTCGGCATCCAGCACGACGATATCCGGGTTCTTTTTACCCAGTTCCACCAGGGTCTTACCGTAGGCATCCCTCAGAGATACTTCCTCGGCCACGATTACGCAAGCTCCTTCAGGGCTGTTTCCAGTTGTTCGGCATCGGGGGCTTTGCCGTGAAAATCGACGTTGTTTTCCATGAAGCTGACCCCTTTGCCTTTAACGGTATGGGCGATGATGACCGCGGGCTGGCTCCTGACCTTTTTCG
>JAUWZF010000206.1 GCA_030615475.1 Dehalococcoidales bacterium
GCTCAGGTGCTGGCTGAACCGGACCTATATGATAATGCTGATGCGCTACGGGCTGTACTCGGCCATTGTCGATGCCTTCGATAAAGACCTGATGCAGATAGCCCGCGGCGAGAGGCCCGACATCGTGGAGCTGGTGCACAAGATGATGGACGGGGAAAAGCCGGATATCGCCTCCCTGCCTAAAGAAATGGCCAACTACGCCAGGACAACCAGAGTATTGATGGGAGAGTCGCTCTATTCCGCCTCATGGCTTGAAGTGTAAGTGTCATTGCGAGGCCTCACGCTACGCTCAGGATAAACTCCGCGAAGCGAGCAGGTCACCCTCGCAATGGCAGGTCGTTAAAATAAAAAAGTAAATTGATATGACAAGGGAACGCCTGACAGTACCGGAGCAGAACGTACGCGAATACGCTCATGAGCTTGCCTATAAGCTTGCCTGCGAGCAACTGGCTTCAATTGAGAATATAGAGAAGCAGTGCCGGAAAAGCGGCGCTAAATATATTCGGGCAGAGAAATCTGTAGTCATCGATTATTTAAACGAGACTTACCGCATTTCCGTTGCAGATGGTAAAGTAGCACTTACAGGCGCCGAAGGCGAAGTCCCGATGCGTGATAAACTCCTGATACTTCACTACTTCACACAAGCAAAAGGCACTCCCCTTACCAATACCCTTATAACCTTCAAGGAGCTGGTTGACGGTATTAATTACTACCCGACATTCTACAAGAGAGCGATACAACCCATTGTCAATCAGTTCGGGAAGGAACCTCATCGATTACCTGATGTAGCGGAAGTGCTGGGCGGTCATAAAGCGGATTACGGTGACATTGCCGTAACTATCAACGCTTTCAAACACGTACCAATAACGCCGGTTCTGTGGCGGGGTGACGAGGAGCTCTCTCCAGAAGGAAACATCATGTTTGACAGCACTATCTCGGATTACCTGCCCACCGAAGATATTACCGTACTCTGCGAAATCATTGCCTGGAAACTTGTCAGGTTTCTAAAGACTGGGGGTGATACCGCTGTCAAAAGATAATTTGACCAAAGCGGACGTTCAGGATAAATTGGGTGATATTTTCTCGCACTATAAAGGTGATATGCAGGAGCTTATTCCCATCCTGCAGGAAACTCAGGAGAACTTCCGCTATCTGCCGGCGGCCGCCATGCGGGAAATCGCCAGGTTTCTACGCATGCCGGAAAGCACCATCTATGGAGTCAGCACCTTCTATGCCCAGTTCAAACTGACGCCTCTGGGTAAAAAGATAATACGGGTCTGCCGCGGCACGGCCTGTCACGTGCGCGGCGCCTCCAAGGTCCTGGCGGAAATTGAAAAACAACTCGGCATCAAGGCCGGCCAGACCACGGACGATTTAGAATATACTCTGGAAACAGTGGCCTGCATCGGTGCCTGCGCCCTGGCGCCGACGATGACGATAGAGGGCGAGACCTACGGCAAGATGACGACCAAGAGAGTTGCGGAGGTTTTAGGTGACAGAAGCGAAGCCGGATAACGGTAATAAACAGCATACCATATATATCTGCCAGGGAACGGGCTGCGTATCCGGTAAGGCGTTTGAAATTACCGAAGCCCTGAAAAAAGCCGTAGCGGAACAGGGTTTACAGGGAGTTAATGTAGACTTTACCGGCTGTCATGGTTTCTGCGAGCAGGGGCCCGTGGCCATCGTCGAACCGGAAGGCATCTTCTATGCCTGTGTCAGCATTGCCGATGTCCCGGAAATCGTCGAGTCTCACCTCCGTGACGGTAAACCGGTGGAGCGCCTCTTCTATAAAGACCCCGTCAGCGGTGAGGCCATACCGTACCATAAAGACATTAAATTTTACAACATGCAGCAGCGCATTGTCCTGCGCAACTGCGGGCGACTTAACCCCGAAAGAATCGAGGACTACATGGCCACCGGCGGGTATGAGTCCCTGAAAAAGTGCCTGAAAGAAATGACGCCGGAGGAGGTCATCGAAGAAGTCAAACGCTCCGGCCTGCGGGGACGCGGCGGCGCCGGTTTCCCCACCGGCATGAAATGGGAGTTATGCCGCAACGCCGTCGGCGAGCCGAAATACATGATATGCAATGCCGATGAAGGCGACCCCGGCGCCTTTATGGACCGCAGCACCATGGAGGGCGACCCCCATACCGTCATCGAAGGGATGGCCATCGCTGCCTACGCCCAGAGCGCCTCCGAGGGCTATATCTACATCCGCGCGGAATACCCCTTAGCCGTAAAACGCGTCCGGCTGGCTCTCAAGCAGGCCGAGGAAAAAGGATTTCTCGGCGATAATATACAGGGCTCTGATTTCAGTTTCCACATTCACGTCAAGGAAGGCGCCGGTGCCTTCGTCTGCGGCGAAGAGACGGCTTTAATGGCCTCTATTGAAGGTAAGCGAGGTATGCCCCGCTCCCGTCCCCCCTTCCCGGCCACCTCAGGACTATGGGGAAAACCGACCACCATCAACAACGTAAAGTCGCTGGCTACTGTGCCGGTGATAATCGCCAAGGGCGCCGACTGGTATGCCAGCACCGGCACCGAGAAAAGCAAAGGGACCTGCGTCTTCGCCCTGACCGGCAAGATTGCCAACAGCGGTCTTATCGAAGTACCCATGGGTATCCCCCTCCGTAAAATTATCTATGAAATCGGCGGCGGAATCCCCGGCGGCAAGAAATTCAAAGCCGTCCAGACCGGCGGGCCCTCCGGCGGCTGCCTGCCGGAAAGCTATCTGGACCAGTCGGTGGACTACGAATCGCTGGCGGCCGCCGGCTCCATGATGGGGTCGGGCGGCATGGTCGTCCTGGACGAGGAGACCTGTATTGTCGATATCGCCCGCTATTTCCTTTCGTTCACCCAGGCCGAGTCCTGCGGCAAGTGTGTCCCCTGCCGTATCGGTACCAAGCAGATGCTGGATATCCTAGAGAGAATCTGCCGGGGTGAAGGACGGCCGGAGGATATCGACGTGCTCCAGCAATTGGGCGAGAACATTAAAGCCGGGTCTCTCTGTCAGCTGGGACAGACGGCCCCCAACCCCGTCCTGACTACGCTCCGCTACTTCCGCGATGAATATGTAGCCCATATCGACGAGAAACGG
>JAUWZF010000053.1 GCA_030615475.1 Dehalococcoidales bacterium
TCTTCATGCCGATATCTTTCCCCGCCAGCCCGGTTTATGAGTTATTTAATACCGTGCTCGACCCTCAAGCTAAAGCCCCGGCGCTCAAGTCGTGTGCCGTGAGGCTGGAAAGGACTGCCGGTAATGGCTAAACAAAAGAAGCCGCCCAGGGTCAACCTGAAGCAGATTGAGAAAATCATCGCTGGCTACAAGGGGCAAAGATGGCCGCTGATACCTCTGGTTGAAGAAATTCAGGAGAAGGTTGGCTATATTCCCCCCGAAAGCATACCCGTTATCGCCGGTGCCCTCGGTCTGTTCCCGAGCCAGGTACAGGCGGTGATTACATTTTACGAGCAGCTTTATACCAGGCCCCGGGGTAAAAATATCGTCAGGGTCTGCCGGGGTACCGCCTGCCACGTGCGCGGCGGCCGGTCTATCCTGAAACTGGTCAAGCAGCACCTGGGTCTTGAAGAGGGGGAAACTACCGAGGATATGGAATATACCCTGGAAACGGTCGCCTGTATCGGTGTCTGCGCGCTGGCACCGAACATCATGATTAATAAAGAAGCCTACGGCGATATGAATCCGAAGAAAGTAGCCCGATTGTTTGACAGGAGCGGGAAGGAGTAATATGCCGCGAAAGCGCAAGGTATTTGTCTGCCGTGGTACCGGATGCGTCTCGGGTGGCGGCGATGCTGTCTATGAGGCTCTCAGGGCGGAACTGAAAAAACAGGGTGTGACGGGGGCCGAGATTGACTTTAGCGGCTGCCACGGCTTCTGCCAGCAGGGCCCTAATGTCGTCGTGGAACCTGATGGCATCTTCTATACCCATGTCGATGTAGACGATGCCGCTGATATCATTACTTCGCACCTCCGCGACGGTCAGCCGGTCGAGCGCCTTTTCTACCATGACCCCGTAACCGGTGAGGCAATACCGCAATATTCGGATATTAAGTTCTATGAGGGACAGGAGCGTATCATCCTCCGCAACTGCGGTCACATCAATCCCGAGAGGATTGAGGATTACATTGAACGCGGGGGTTACCAATCGCTCAGAGAGGCTCTCTTCGAGCTGACGCCCGAAGCGGTTATCGACGAAGTCAAACGCTCCGGACTGCGCGGTCGGGGCGGGGCGGGATTTCCCACCGGCGTCAAGTGGGAGACCTGCCGAAATAACCCCGGCTCAGTTAAATACGCCATCTGCAACGCCGATGAAGGCGACCCCGGTGCCTTTATGGACCGCTCTATTTTAGAAGCCGACCCTCATGCTGTCCTGGAAGGGCTGGCCATTGCGGCCTATGCCATCGGTGCCAGCGAGGGCTATATCTACGTCCGCGCCGAGTACCCGCTGGCCGTGAAACGACTGCGCACCGCGCTCGCCCAGGCGCAGGAGAACGGCTATCTGGGTAAAGGAATCCTCGGTTCTGATTTCAATTTTAACGTGCATATCATGGAAGGCGCCGGCGCTTTCGTCTGCGGCGAGGAGACGGCACTGATAGCGTCCATCGAGAGTCGACGTGGCATGCCCCGGCCCCGTCCTCCTTTCCCTCCTGAGTCTGGGCTGGACGGCAAGCCGACCATTATCAACAATGTCAAAACCCTGGCTACTATTCCCGTCATTATGGAAAAAGGCGCCGATTGGTATACCGGCATCGGTACGGAGAAGAGCCGGGGTACCACCGTGTTTGCCCTTACCGGCAAGATTGCCAACAGCGGACTGGTTGAAGTACCCATGGGTACTCCGCTATCGCATATTATCTATGATATCGGGGGTGGTATCCCCAGGGAGCGGCAACTTAAGGCGGTGCAGACCGGCGGCCCTTCGGGAGGATGTATCCCTACCCGCTTCATGGATACTCCCATAGGTTATGAGGAATTAGCCGCGCTGGGCTCGATTGTAGGCTCCGGCGGCATGGTGGTCATGGACGAAGCTACCTGCATGGTTGAAATAGCCCGATACTTCCTCAGTTTCACCCAGGCGGAATCGTGCGGCAAATGCACGCCGTGCCGGCTGGGCACCCGGCAGATGCTGGAGATACTGACCCGAATTACCGAGGGTAGAGGAAAAGACGAGGATATCGATACCCTTCTTTCCATTGCCGGTACGGTCAAGGACGCCTCACTGTGCAGCCTGGGAAAGACGGCCCCCAACCCGGTCATTTCCACCATCAACTACTTCCGCGATGAGTATGAGGCGCACATCCGGGAGAAGAAGTGCCCGGCGGCCGTCTGCGAAGCATTGATGATATCCCCCTGCCAGCATACTTGCCCAGCCGGTATCAATATCCCTAAATATGTAGCCCATATCGCCGAGGGTGAATACAAAGAAGCTATCGAGACCGTCCGGGAGCGCAATCCCTTCGCCGCCGTCTGCGGTCGTATCTGCCACCACCCCTGCGAGGGCCGGTGCCGCCGCGGCGAGCTGGACGACTCCGTGGCCATCAGGACGCTGAAACGCTTCGCCGCCGACTGGTACGCGGAAAACGGCTCCGAGCTTGGGGATGTCGAGCCTTTCCCCATAACGAAGAAGGAGAAGATTGCCGTGGTAGGGGCGGGGCCAACAGGCCTGGCCAGTGCCTACTTCCTGGCGCAGTCGGGCTACCCGGTGACGGTCTATGAAGCCCTTCCTATCGGCGGCGGTATGCTTTCGGTAGCCATACCGGAATTTCGCCTGCCGTATGCCGCTATCCAGCAGGATATCGACTATATCATGAAGCGGGGAGTGGAGATTAACTACAACACCCCGATTACCACCAATTTCACCGTGGAGAATTTACGTAAAGACGGCTTTGCCGCCGTCTTCATCGCGGCTGGCGCCCAGCGCAGCCAGCGCCTGGGCATACCGGGGGAAATTGAGGATATCGAAGGACTCTACTACGGGTTGAGGTTTCTCCGGGATGTCAGGCTGGGCCGGGACGTAAAGGTGGGCAAGCGGGTGGCTATCATCGGGGGTGGTAACGTGGCCCTCGATGCCGCCCGGACTTCCCTGCGCCTCGGCGCCGATGAGACCAGCATCTATTACCGCCGGTCGCGCGATGAAATGCCGGTATCCGAGGTGGAGTATGACGAGGCTATCGCCGAGGGCGTTAAGATTAATTTCCTCGTCAGTCCGACCCGGGTCACCAGCGAGGACTGGAAGGTCACGGGGCTGCAATGCACCCGCATGAAGCTGGGAGAACCCGATGACAGCGGCCGGCGCCGCCCTGTTCCCATCACCGGCTCTGAGTTTACCGCCGAAGCGGATACGGTCATCGCTGCCGTGGGGCAGGCGCCCGACCTTTCTTTCCTGCCTCCGGACAGCGCCCTGGAGCGCACCAGGTGGGAGACACTGATGGTCGATAGCAATTCCCTGGCGACCAATGTCCCCGGCGTCTTTGCCGGCGGCGACTTCGTGACCGGGCCGGACATGGTTGTCAATGCCATCGCCGCCGGGAGGAGAGGGGCCATCGCTATCGACAAGTACCTGAGGGGCGATGATTCCCGGGTCGAGATATACGACCGCAAAGCTAAAGTGGTTGAAGGGGCCGCCGCTCCGGAGCTTGATGAGACATGGGAGTTAAAACCCAGGTCGGAGGTGAAGACGCTACCGTTGCCGGAAAGGAGAGCCAGCTTTACGGAGATAGAGCTCGGCTTTACCGAGGATGTAGCCCGGCGGGAGGCGAAGCGGTGCCTGAGGTGCGACCTTGAAGGCTGATACATGGATTTGCTTATGAACATATTTCATTATTGTTATGAGAACAGGAACTTAGAACCACGGCGTCATTCCCGCGGAAGCGGGAATCCAGAGGAGTAAGGGTGGCTGGATTGTCGGGTCAGGCCCGGCAATGACGAAAGAATATCGAGGGAGGGGTTCGTTATGAAAGCGATAACCAGGCAGAAATCGGTAGAAGAGATTCAACAGGGCCTGGAAGGCCTGGATAGAATATTCGTGGTCGGCTGCGGCACCTGCACCACCATGACCAAGACCGGCGGCATCGACCAGGTCGAGGAGATGAAGGCGCACCTCCAGGAAATGGGCAAACGCGTTACCGGCTCGACGGTTATCCCCACTGCCTGTGATGACATGACCGAGGTGGCCATGAAGGAGAACGAGCAGTTCATTCGCAGCGCCGACGCTATTCTCTCGATGAGCTGTGCCCTGGGCGTGCACCGGATGAACTTGTATCTCGACAAACCGGTGATTCCGGCCGTGGATACCCTGTTCATCGGCGTTGAGGAAACACCCGGCTATTTCCGTGAGGCCTGCGTCCAGTGCGGCCAGTGCCTTCTCGGCGAGACGGCCGGTATCTGTCCCATCACCGCCTGTCACAAGGGGCTGGTCAACGGCCCCTGCGGCGGCACCAATAACGGAAAGTGCGAGGTCGATAAAGAGAAGGACTGCGCCTGGACTCTCATCTATAATCGCTTAAAAGAGCAGGGCCGGCTCGACCTGATGCGACAGTACCAGGCGCCCCGGAACCATCACATCGTCCTCAAACCGAGAGCCGTTAAAATTACTTAATGAGGTAAGGGTGTTAGCATTATATTTTAAAAAAGTCTTTGACTCAGAAAGCCACAGGATTTATTGAGGGGGTAAGGATAATGGTATCGCGTTTTAAAGAAGCCCTTGATTCCGGTAAATTTGTGATTACCAGCGAGGTCGCTCCGCCCAAGGGAACGAACCTGGAAAAGTTTCTGCACCATATCGACCTTCTCAAGGATAGTGTGGATGCGCTTAATATTACCGACCACCAGAGCTCCGTGATGCGCTTCCCTTCGCTGGGCGGCGCTCTGGCTGTCGTCGAGAAGGGCGGTGAGCCCATCATGCAGATGACCTGCCGCGACCGCAATCGCATGGCCCTGGAAGCCGACCTCCTCTTCGCTTACAGTCGCGGTGTCAGGAATGTCCTCTGCCTCACCGGCGATGCCGTGCCGGTGGGCGACCATAAGGAGGCCATGGGTGTCTTCGACCTCGATTCCCTGCAACTTTTGAAGGCAATCCGCCAGATGATGGACGGGCAGGACCTGGGGGGCAATAACCTGGATGGGGCTGTGGAATTCTGTGCCGGGGCTATCGTTACCCCCGAGGCACAGCCCATCGAGCCGCAGTTGATTAAGTTCGAAAAGAAGATCGAGGCCGGCGCCGAGTTTTTCCAGACCCAGGCCATCTACGACCTGGAGAATTTCACCAAGTTCATGGATTACGCCCGCAAGTTCAAGACCCCGATACTGGCCGGCATCGTCCTGCTTTCATCGGCCAGGATGGCCAGGTACATGACGGAAAACGTCCCCGGCATCTTCGTTCCCCAGGACCTGATTGACGAACTAACCGGGGTGCCCAAGGAAGAGATGCTGGCCAAAGGGATTGAGATTGCCGGACGTACCATTACCGCCTTGAAGAAAGATGCCATCTGCGACGGCGTCCACATCATGGCTATCGGCAGGGAGGAAGCCGTCCCCGATATTATAGCCGCGGCGGGTCTTTAGCCACAGGCTGCAGCGACAGAAAAGCCTTTTATTCCTCTGGCCCTGTTGTTCTGGCCTTTTCGTGTTGACATTCACGTGTCTTTTTATTTACCCTCTTACCATAGATAAAATGTGGGCTGATATAGTTTTAGTGCTCGGTTCCTATATTTTCGGTTCCATACCGCACCTGCCTCTACTGGCAAGGCTCCGCCGTGTGGAACTGGATGGAGATTTTCACGAGAATCTCTGGTATCGGGCGGGTAGAGTTATCGGCGTTATCGGAGTACTCGGCGAATTTGTCAAAGGAGTCCTGCCCGTTCTGGTAGGTAAAGTCCTCGGGTTCGATTTATCTGTTGTTGCCATTGCCGGATTGGCCGCTGTCTGCGGCCAGATGTGGCCGGTATTCTTGAGGTTCGACGGAGAAAAGGGTAACAGTATCGCCCTGGCGATGGTCATAGCGTTGATTCCCATACCCGGCCTCGTGGTTGTTATCCCCGTCGTTATCGCTTTACTTGTCAGGACCGCATCCCGATTGATAACTAAATCCGGAAAATCAGGTGACAAATCCATCGTCGGCGGCCCCTACAGTCGGAGTTTGCCTCTGGGAATATTTATTTGTTTTCTGATATTACCGTTTGTCAGCTGGTACTTCGGGGAACCGGTGGAAATAATCTGGTGCTGCTCGGCCCTGTTTATACTGATTATGACACGCAGACTTACCGCCGGATTGAGTGACGATTTGAAAGTGGGCCAGGATATCGGGAGTATCCTGTTAAGACGCTTGCTGTATGACCGTGCCACAGCCAGGTGGCGACAATAAATGTAGCAGCAGGTTGTATGTGATTGACAATCACTGTGGGTAAAGAATAATCTTCTTCCCCTCGGCGTTGGAATGATTAATAATTATATACCTCTTATTCATTAAAATCAACATAACCGTTAGATACTCCATTGTGCGTATGCGCAGGCTTCGGCTTGATACCAGCGATACCCCTGATATATTGCGCAACCAATCACCGAATTTGCATTTTATTGCCATATTGCGTATAGTTACAGAGTATACGTTACTCAGCCCTGTTCAGGAGGTGTGATATGCTGGATGAACTCGGTCAGAAAATAATCAGCGAACTGCAGGAAGACGCCAGACAGAGTTTCCGGGAGATCGGCCGGAAGCTGGAAATATCGGAAGGGACCGTGCGCAATAGAGTCAGGGGCCTGGTGAAAAGCGATACGATGAGAATAAGCGCCGTACCTAATCCTGGGCAACTGGGACTCAATTTTATGTGTATCATGTGTATTGAAGTTAAAGTGGGGTCTGCCGAGCGAGTAGAGCAGCTGCTCATAAAAAGCCCTAACGTTTATTACCTGTGCGGATGCACCGGTACTTATGATATTATCGGGATTTTCGTTTTTCACACGCCTAAAGAATTCGATGAGTTCGTCAAAGATGTCATCGCCAAAGTACCGGAAATCGTCAGGACGAGCACCTTTGTTGTTATGCATATTTCCCGGAGTCCCTGGGAACATAATCTGGACGTAGCCGCGCTCTGTCAATCTTAAATATTTCAAGCTGCTGCACATGTAGAGACGATTTCTTGCTCTTGAAATGAGGTAACGTTTTGCCGGAAAGAAAAAAATCTGGCCCCCGCATATTCTTCGGATGGTGGTCTGTACTGTTCATCGGCATCATATCCGGCCTGGGTCACGGCTTCAATACCTACGGGATTTCCGTATTCTTCAAACCCATTGCCGCCGAACTGGGACTGAACCGGGCTTACACGTCTCTGGC
>JAUWZF010000165.1 GCA_030615475.1 Dehalococcoidales bacterium
CATACCCGGCATGAGTTTGGAAGGGTCGTCATGATGGATGGCGCCTTTGATAGCTCGGCTGGTAAGCGGTAGTGTCAGCAGGGCCAGCAGTGTCCAGACGGGCATTACTTGCGCCGCTACCCAGGCTATTATCCAAACGTATACGGCAATGGCCACTATCGAGTAGAAGACGGCGGACCTTTTCTTACCGATAGTAATGGGTATGGTCTTGCGATTGGCCAGCTGGTCGGCTTCGGCATCGGGGAACTCATTGAGCAGCAGTAGATTGTGCACCAGAAAGCCGGACGGGATGGCAGCAATCACGACTTCCCAGGTATAGGAGCCCATCTGTACAAAGACCATGCCCAGTATCGGCAGCGTACCCATACCGGCTCCGGCCGCCCACTCCGGCCAGGGCCGCTTGAGGATAAGGGGGCAGTAAAGCAGTATAAAGAAGGCGGCGATTAAGAGCAGCGGCAGCAGCGGCCAGCCGCTGACCACGGTAAAGTAGATGCCGATAGGCACCGCCAGCAGCAGAGAGCCCAACCCCAGCCACAGCACCTGCCGGGGGCTTAGCAACTTCTCAGGAAGAATGCCGCTGCCCCCGCTGAAGGGGGTGCGCCTCGTGGCCAGGTCGATGCCGCTGCGGTAATCGAAATAGTCGTTGAGCGTGTTTGTACTGATATGGGCAAATAATAGTCCGATACCAGCGAGCAGCGCGTGCCCGAGGTGAAAATAGCCTTCGTACCAGGCGACGGTGGTGCCCAGGAAAGCCAGCACGACAGATAGCGTCAGGAATTGCGGACGGGTCTCCAGAAACCAGAATTTCAGTCCCTTCAACTTACTCCTCCGTATCTTAATTATAGCTATTATCGGCAGTCATGTAAAAACAGGAGACAGTGGCGACTTTTCAAGCAAGTGGACAGCTATAAGTCCAGAACGGCAGACCCCCTGGCTCCCGGTATGGTAGGGCCGTCGTAGGAGAATTCTTTGCCTCCCATGGTCTTGGTGAATCTGGGCGCCAGGAGAATGGCATGAAACAGGAGAGGCTCGTCAATTTTCCTGAAGTTTAGAGGACAGTGGACTAGCCCCTTGGGGATAAAGATAATCGTGGCCTGGTTAATAAGGTGTGCTTCCTGTTCTTCGCCGATACAGAAATCTATTTCCGCCTTAAAAGAGTCGAACAAGTCCGGCAGCTTGCCTCCCAGGAATATCAGGTACTCATCACAATCGTGTGTATGAGGCTCCTTTTCCAGGTATATGGGCTCTACGAAAAGCTGCCAACCCATGTTCATATTGGCGCCGGGAATCTGCCGGGCGCCCCTGAAGTAAGCTTGCGGCCCGGCCACGGCGGAAAGATTGGACGGCTCTTTGAAATCCGTCAGGAAGAATTTATCATATTTTGATTCAGCCATTTTCTCGTCGGCTCCTTTGGATTATATTATCCGGCATGCAGGCGAGTTCGTTGGTATCACTCTTTTTACCGGGATGCCGGTGGGACCGGCCTGATAGAAAATCCGGGGGAAAGCGTGATATCAATGAACGTGATGGGCCTGTTAACCTTTTTAACATTAAGGGGACAGTGCCGCAGTCCCGCAGGTATGTAAACGCACGAGGTGTAATTTATTATGTGTTTCTCCTGGTTCTCTCCCAGGTGCATCTCCACTTCGGCTCCGAAATCCCCGACATTACCGGGGTCACCGCCGAGGAATAGGATAATCTGGTCGAAGTCGTGGGTATGGGCCTCCTCTACCATGAGGAAGGGTTCGGTGAGATAAGACCAGCCCAGCGAGAAATTCGCATTGTTCAGGTCTCTCGCACCGCCTACGGCCACCTGGGCTGCGGTAATCTGCTTGTAAACGGATTTAAGCGTCGCCAGTTCTGTAATATATTCCCCGTGTTTCCTGTTTTCCGCCATATTATCGCTCCTTTTGAGGAAGGTTTGTGCTAAAACCACGCGCCGTATCTTACTATTTAATATCAGCGTGGTAGCTCTGTAAGGACTTCACTCCCGGTTCGCATTGACGATACTCTGCGATGCCCTTTATGGCTGCCATAGCGGCCGCTAATGTGGTTATATAGGGCACTTTATATTTTATAGCCGTCTTTCTTATATAAGAATCGTCATATTGACTCAGCTTGCCGCTCGGCGTATTTATGACTAATTGAATTTCTCCATTCGTGATAGCATCAACAATGTTGGGCCGCCCTTCATGCATTTTCAGTATTAACTCGGTGTTGATAGCTTTACCGGTCAGGAATTCATGGGTACCCTGCGTCGCCAGTATCTTAAAACCCAGCTCGGCAAACTGCCGGGCAACATCGTAGACGTCGGGTCTATCTTTGGGTGAGACCGTTATCAACACTGTTCCTTCCGTGGGCAGGGATTGCTGCGCTGCCTGTTGCGCTTTGAAATAGGCCAGTCCGAAAGCGTTGGCGACACCAAGCACCTCACCCGTTGAGCGCATCTCCGGGCCGAGTAATGGGTCTACTTCGGGTAGCATGTTAAATGGAAAGACCGATTCCTTAACGCCGAAGTGTGGTATCACCAGCGGTTTCAGATTAAGGTCGCTCAGCCGCTTGCCCAGCATTAACTGTGTCGCAATGCGCGCCATGGAAACATTACATATTTTTGACACTATCGGGACAGTGCGGGAAGCACGGGGATTGGCTTCCAGTACATATACAGTATTATTGGCAATGGCGTACTGCATGTTCATCAGCCCTACCACGTTCAGCTCCCGGGCAATCTTTTTCGTGTAGGTATTAATCGTATCGATATGTTCCTGCGCCAGGCTTACGGGAGGGATGACACAGGCGGAGTCTCCCGAATGTATCCCCGCCAGCTCGATATGCTGCATGACGGCCGGTACGAAGGCATCCGTACCATCGGCAATGGCGTCAGCTTCGGCTTCAATAGCGTTTTCAAGGAATTTATCAATCAGGATGGGGCGATCCGGCGTAACGCCCACCGCCGCGGCAACGTATTCCCTGAGCATATCCTCGTCATAGACCACCTGCATGCCGCGACCCCCGAGCACATAGGACGGCCGTACCATCAAGGGATAGCCTATTTGCCGGGCAACTTCAAGAGCTTCAGCCATATTAATAGCCATACCCGCTTCAGGCATGGGGATACCCATCTCCTGCATTCGTTTGCGGAACCTGTCTCTATCTTCAGCGAGGTCGATTGATTCGGGGGAAGTCCCCAGAATATTCACGCCGGCCTCCGCCAGTTCATTGGCGATGTTCAGCGGCGTCTGGCCGCCGAACTGGACGATAACGCCCTCCGGTTTTTCCTTTTCGTAAATACTCAGTACATCTTCTACCGTTAGTGGCTCGAAGTATAACTTGTCCGAGGTATCATAATCAGTGGAAACGGTCTCCGGATTACAATTGACCATTATCGTCTCATAGCCCTCGTCACGCAGGGTGAAGGCGGCGTGCACGCAGCAATAATCGAACTCGATTCCCTGACCGATTCGGTTGGGACCTCCTCCAAGTACCATTACCTTCTTGCGGTCGCTGGTCGATATTTTATCCGTGCCGTTATAAGTCGAGTAGTAATAGGCGGCATTCTCGACACCACTTACCGGCACGGCATCCCAGGCCTCTTTAACACCAAGGGAAAGGCGTCGCTGCCGTATTTCCTTTTCCGGTATACCGAGCAACTGGGAAAGATAGCGGTCGGCAAAGCCGTCCTTCTTCGCCTGAGTAAGTAATTCATCCGGTAATTGTTTGCCCCGATATTTAAGTATCTGCTCT
>JAUWZF010000072.1 GCA_030615475.1 Dehalococcoidales bacterium
GCAGTTGATTCCTGATCCATTTATGTCAACTATGAACACTGATATACCGGTCCGGGGATTGTCTGCGTCCCTGGGTCTCGCGACACAAATCAGGTAGTCGGCTCCGTGGGCATCAGTCACGAAGAGCTTTGTGCCGTTAATGACGTAATTGTTACCCTGCGGCGTTGCTTCTGTCTGAATTGCGTCAGGAGTGTATTGTGCCGATTGTTCGGTCAGGGCCAGTGTCATAATGGTCTTACCCTCGGCAATGCCGGACAGGTATCCCTGTTTCTGCTCATCGCTGCCTGCCTCCATGATGGCCGAAGCTCCCAGAACAACACTGGAGAAAAAGGGACTGATGAAGCAGGCACGTCCCATCTCTTCCAGCACCACGATTAAGTCCAGGAAGTCCCCCACCCCTCCGTACTCCTCCGGGATGGAGAGCCCCAGCAGGTTCATCTCCGCCATCTTCTTCCACAGTTCAGGCGTGTAGCCCTTTTCATCCCCGGCCATTGCCCTGAGGACTTTATCGGGATACTCACCGGTGAGAAAATCTCTGGCCAGTGTCTGCATCATTTCCTGCTGCTCGTTAAGAGCAAAATCCACTACTGTCCTCCGTTAAATGGGTTCCTTTATTAGCGCAGTCGCGGCAGGCCCAGTCCCCGCTGGGCGATAACGTCCCGGTCTATCTCGGATGTGCCCTGTTCCAGGCTATGTCCGAAAGAGCGCAGGTAGCAGGAAGGTATCCTGCCGTACATGGGCACCCGCGCCGACTCTTCGGCGAGCTGGCTGTACTGACCCGTCAGCTCCATGCCGAACTCCGAGACCTGCTGGAGAAGCTCGAAGCTGACCATCTTACTCATGGCCGATTCGGTATTCGGGACCATGTCTCGACTCTGCATCCAGGTAACGCGATAATGAAACAGGCGCGCAACTTCGCAGTCGGCTCTCAACTGGGCCAGGCGGGTTTCCAGTATGGGAGTTAATAAATTATTCTTACGTGCGTACTCCGCCAGGTCTTCGAGATATGTGCCCGCCATGGCATAAACCGGGTCGGTCGTGCGTTCGTAATCCAGCAGCGACATGACCACGTAAAAACCCCTGTTCAAGCCGCCGACGACATTTTCTTTGGGAATACGTACGTCGTCGAAGAAGACTTCATTGAAATCGTGGTGTCCCGCCATGTTGATGATGGGATTTACCGTTATCCCCGGCGTTTTCATATCTAAAAGGAAAAAGGTAAGCCCCCTGTAGTTCGGGGCGGCCTCGCGGTCGGTCCTGGCTATCAGGGCATTCCAGTCGGCGAAGTGCCCGTTAGTCGTCCATGTCTTCTGCCCGTTGACAACAAAGCAGTCCGCTTCTTCTTTAGCGAATACCTCTATGGACGCCAGGTCGGAGCCGTGTCCCGGCTCACTGAGGGTTTCGCACCAGATTACCTTGCCGGAAGCGATACCCGGCAGGTGTTGTTTTTTCTGTTCTTCGCTGCCCTTGAGCAGGAGCGCCGGAGCGACGATACCCGCGCCGATGGAGTCGTAGCCCGGCGAGTGATACCGGGTCAGTTCTTCCCGGAGAATAAGACGGTAAAACGGTGATGCGTCCTGGCCGCCGTATTCTTTCGGCCAGTGCCTGGATATCCACCCCTTTGCCCCCAGCTTCTCCGCCATGGCCCGGTGGACTTTAATCCAGTCAGGCTGGGCGGACATATCGAAGAAGGTCAACCGCTTTTCCCGGTATTCCGGCGGGACTTCTTTTTCCAGGAATTCGGCGACTTCTCTGCGGAAAGCATCTTCTTCAGGAGTGAACGCAAAATCCATGATGCATGCCTCTTACTTGCCGGTAAACTTGGGCGAGCGCCGGTAATTCATGGCCGTAATGCCCTCATTCAGGTCTTCGGTCATGGCGATATCCCCGGACACGGCCGCTTCGAGATACAGGGCCGTCCGCTGGTCGGCCTGGGCGCCGTAATACATCAGGCCCTTGGCCAGTTTCTGGGCTAACGGGGCGCCGTTGGCCAACTTCGTGGCTGTTTCATCCACCAGGGCGTTGAACTTATCCGGCTCGGCGATGAAATTCACCAGCCCCCAGTCAAGGGCTTTCTCGGCCATGACGGGGTCAGCCAGCAGTATCATCTCTTTAGCGCGTGCCCACCCTATCAACCGTCCGAGGCGCTGCGTGGCACCCGCCCCGGGCAGCAGCCCCAGGGTAATTTCTGGGAGGCGCAGCTGTGCTTTCGTATTCATTATCCTGATATCGCAGGCCAGGGCTAGCTCCAGTCCGCCGCCCATCGCTGCGCCGTTGATAGCGGCAATGACCGGCTTGGGATAAGTCTCGATTCTGGTAAAGACCTCGTGGGGGGCTTCGCTGAAATTGATAGCAGCATCTACTTCGCCTGAAGCAAAGGCCGCGAAGTCAGCACCGCCGCAGAAATTAGCGCCGGCCCCGGTGATAACGACACACTGCACACTGGTGTCTTTCTCAAGCTCATTGAGGGCTTTATTGATTTCCGTCATGAAGTCGGCATTGAAGGCATTGGCGCGATTAGGCCGATTCAGCGTTAACCATGCCACTCTGGTTTCCTTATTGATATCCAACTTAACGAACTCGTATTCTCCCGGCCCGTAGGAATAAAATCCCTCGCCAGTCTTCCGGCCCAGCTTCCCCTGCTTCACGAGCTTCATTATGACGGGAGAGGCTTTATATCTGTCTTCTTTATTATATTTTTCATAAAGTCGATTCAATTCATCTAATATCTTGTCCAGTCCGGTGCTGTCGGCCATCCTGAGAACGCCGCGCGGGTAGTTCAGGCCAAGTAGCACGGCCGTATCTATCTCTTCCCGGGTGGTGGCATCCATTTCAATCAGCTTGGCGGCCTCGTTTACCGCCGTCGCCAGCACGCGTATCGGGTCGAAGTCCACACCGGCGTTCATGGAGATTTCGTTGGTCCTGCCTTCCGACCAGTCGTAGTAGCCCTTGCCGGTCTTTTTACCGTAGTTCCCTTCTTTGAACAGTTTCGTGAGTACGGGAGCGGGACCGTAGCTTTTACCCATCGTCTCGGCGAAATACTCCATGACATGATACTGCGTATCTATCGAGCCGCCGCCAAGTACATCCTGGAGCTCCAGCATACCCATCGGCAACCCCAGCTTGTACTTTATCGCCGAATCTACTTCGAAGGGGCTCTTGGCCTCTCCCTGCGCCAGTGCCCAGTCGGCTTCGTTGGACATGTTGCAGAATATTCTATTGGCGACGAACCCGGGAACGTCCTTGACGTGGACTACCGCACGTCCCATGGCTATGGCTACCTTCTCGGCTATCTTGATGGCTTTCTGGCTGGTGTTCTCGCCATGGACGATTTCCAGCAGGGTCATGCGACCGGGGGGATTAAAATAGTGCGTACCCACGACCATTTCCGGTCTATTACCTGCTTCTGACATTTCGGCGATGCTTAACGAAGACGTATTCGTAGCAAAAACGCAGTCGTCCGGACACAGTGCGCTGACCTCTTTCAGTACGCTCTTTTTCAGGTCCATTATCTCCGGCACCGCTTCGATGACGATATCGGCATCTTTTACCGCCTCTTTAAGGTCGATGAGGAAGGTCATCCGGCTCATAGAGTCTTTCTTGGCTTCTTCCGTCAGGCGTCCCCGGCTGATTCTCCTATTGTAGTTGCTTTCTATCAGCTGGCGGCCTTTCTCCAGAAACCTTTCTTCTATATCACGGATTTTAACATCATAACCGGCTTCGGCGGCCAGGGCGCCTATCTGCGCGCCCATACCACCCGCCCCAAGCACGGTGACATTCTTTATCTTTTTCATGACTTACAACCCCTTTCCGTCAAATCTCATCGCGGTTGGTTGAGCCGTTTATTTCACCGGCTCAAAGGCGTAGTAAACCCGGTCGCATATCTTGGTTTCCTTCTTGACCTCAATCGGGTGCGAGGGAACATCAAAGACCACGAATTTTACTTCGTCTCCTTCTTTAAGCTCCCCTTCTTTACAGTTGACGATACGGCTCAGCAATTGTTTGAGCGGGCTTCCCTCGCCGAATGATAGCCAGGCCATGATTATCGGGGGTGGAAAGCCGATGGGAGCGCCAGCCTGTGTCTCGGTGAACGTAACTACCCTGGCTCTCTGCGGCAGCTCCACCCACTCCAGTTCCTCGGACCAGCACCTGGGGCATATCACCCCGGGAGGAAAGGCGATGTGTCCGCATTTTTTACACTTGGTGGTGGTGAATTTACCATCCCGGAGATGCTCGTAAAAAGGATAGATGCGGTTAAACTCCTGGCATTCGAACGGCCACATATCCATTTCCGATATATAGGTGCCATCCAGGGCGGGCGTTCCTACTATCTCTACTTTTTCTACATCAGCCATTTCTCTTCTCCTTATGTCAAACTATGGTGTCTTCTATTCAACCGGTTCCTGGCCATAAACTACTACGGTATGCTGGGAGCAGGTACCGCTGAGATTATGGGTCAGGCCGAACCTGGCATCCTTGACCTGGTGAAGTGCGCGGCCCTGGAGCTGCTTGCATATCTCGATGGCCTGTCGCGCGCCGGAGGCCCCGAAGGGATGCCCGTACATGAGGAGACCGCCATCGGT
Organism: Dehalococcoidales bacterium; assembly: GCA_030615475.1. Lineage (GTDB taxonomy): Bacteria > Chloroflexota > Dehalococcoidia > Dehalococcoidales > RBG-16-60-22 > JAFGPF01. The sequence continues at coordinate 4,584 of JAUWZF010000072.1, forward strand.
ATTGGTCGGTATGGAACCGCCAAGCTTGATAGCACCGGAGGCGACGAATTCACCGCCCTCACCCTTCTTGCAGAAACCAAGCTCTTCGAGCTCGATAATCTCGGAGATGGTGAAGCAGTCGTGGGTCTGGGCGACATCGATATCTTTGGGAGTCAGCCTGGCGTTCTTGTAGGCTGTATCGGCAGCTGTTTTCAGGTGCGGCCACTCGGCTAGTGTTTCGCCGGGCCAGCCGGCCGACATGCTGTGCGTTGCGTGCTGGCCGGTGCCGCGCAGGTAGACGAGTGGGCGGTCGGTCATTTCCCTGGCACGCTCTTCCGAGGCGATGATAATCGCGGAAGCGCCGTCGGAAAGCGGACAGCAGTCATACAGCCCGAACGGGTCGGCGATTATCCGCGCATCGAGGGCTTCCTCAATCGTCAGCGTTCTGCCACAGAAATGCGCCATAGGGCTATCCGTCCCGTAGTTATAATTAACCACGGAGACATGGGCCATCTGCTCCTTGGTAGTGCCGTAGCGCTTCATGTGCATCTTGGCAATCATGGCGAAAAACGGCGGCGGCACACCCAGTCCCATCGCGGAGTCCCAGTCATGGTCGTTGACAGCGAGCTGGGTATAGTTGGTCTCCCACCGCTGGGGCATGTAGACCTTCTCAGCACCGGTCACCAGGATGACCTCGGCGATACCACTCTCCACCAGTCCCTTGGCCACGATAATTGCGGAGTTTGAACCGGCGCACAGCGTGTCCAGCCTGATACAAATAGATGTCGGCTTTAATCCTAACCTGTGCACGACGAGCGGGGCCGTGTTCAATGCTGAGGAGTGTCTCCCCGCCATGGTCGTGGCTACGATAAGACCGTCAATATCCGCCGGTTTCAGTGCGGGGATGTCATCGGAACAGGCTTTCATCGCCTCCTGAACCATGTCGAGCAGATGGGCCTGCCTGACACCGAATTTGCTCGTTCCCCCGCCGACAATCACGGCTTTCTTCTTCTCTGCCATACGAACATCTCCTTTGCTTAGAGTCTGACTTATGTAATAGTGGAAATTACGAATTGTTATTAATGATAAAACAGCCGTCTCAACCGCTGAAAGTAAACGATCCTGTTTTCCTCGTATATTTTATCAGAAAACTCGGGGCAGCGTAAAGTGACGGTGTTCCCGATTCGGTCACGTCGCAATAGAACCGGGCTTTAATAGGTGATGTAACTCGGCAGAAAAGTGGCAATCTGAGGAAAAATTATCATTATAATCGTACAAATAATCAATGTAGCAAGAAAGGGGAATATTCCCTTAAAGATAGTCTCGATGGGTATATCCGGGGCAATACCCTTAATTACAAAGACATTTACCCCTACCGGCGGTGTGATTACCCCCATCTCGCCCACTAAGACTATTATTACCCCAAACCATATCAGGTCAATGTCGAGGGCGATAAGTACGGGGAAGATGATGGGGACGAGGAGCACGATTAGAGCCATAGCGTCCATAAAGAAGCCGCCTATGAAAAATACGAAGGCTATGACCCCGATAACACCCATTGGTGGCAGAGGAAGCCCCGCTATCCAGTCAGCTAACACGAAAGGTATCTTGGATATAGCCATAAAGTGACCGAAGATTACCGCCCCGGTAATAATGAATAAAACCA
>JAUWZF010000246.1 GCA_030615475.1 Dehalococcoidales bacterium
ACGCATTAGAACCTCCTTGTATAATTATCTTTATCTACCTCACCCCCTGTGTCCCCCTCTCCTTACGAGGTTTCAAAGGAGGGGGGATAATGAAAAGGAAGAGGGGCTGCGCCCCTCTTAGACGCCCCTTATCTACAACCCCTCCACCTCTTTCATCAGGGCGGTGAAGAAGTCCTTTTCCTCGACCGTTGCTACCTTTTTCCCCTTTTTGAAGATAACGCCTTTGCCCTTGCCGCAGGCGATGCCGACGTCGGCGTCTTTAGCCTCGCCGGGGCCGTTGACCACGCAGCCCATCACCGCCACCTTTATGGGCTTATCGATTTTTTGAAGCCTTTTCTCGACTTCTTCGGCCAATTTTACCACGTCCACCTCGGCGCGACCACAGGTCGGGCAGCTGACGAGGACGGGCCCGTGCTGGCGTAGGTTGAGGCTCTTTAGAATCTCGTAGGCGGCCACGACCTCTTCGCGGGGATGGGCGGTCAGGGAAACCCGTATGGTATCGCCGATGCCCAGCCAGAGCAGAGTGCCGATGCCCACCGTGCTGCGGATAATGCCCGTCCGGGGGAGGCCGGCCTCGGTAATGCCGATGTGCAGGGGGTAAGGAATTTTCTCCGCGATACTTTGATAGGCCTCGATGGTGGTGGGGACATCGAAAAACTTCAGCGAAACTTTTATTAAATCGAAATCGAGGCTCTCAAGCAGGCGTACCTGCTCCAGCGCCGCGTCAACCATCCTCTCGGCGACGTTTAAATCGGGATTGTCAGTCTTCGGTAAACTGCCGGCGTTCAGCCCGATGCGGATGGGTACTCCCCTCTCCCTGGCCGCCAGGGTCACCTTTTGAACTTTATCAGGCTCGCCGATATTGCCCGGATTGAGGCGGAGTCCGTCGGCGCCGGCTTCCAACGCCGTCAAAGCCAGGCGGTAGTCGAAGTGGATATCGGCGACCAGTGGAATCTTAATGCCTTTCTTTATGTCAACTATAGCACGGGCGGCCTGGGCATCGGGTACGGCCACGCGCACCAGCTCGCAGTCGCCGTCCTCAAGCTCTTTAATTTGCTCGATGGTGGCCCGGACATCGCGGGTATCGGTCTTGGTCATCGACTGCACCACGACGGGCGCGCCGCCGCCGATGGTGACATCACCGATTCGTATGGCTTTACTAATTCTACGAGAGTTCATGGTATCAAACTCCCACCGGTTACCCATCGGATAATATCCTGGTAGGTAATCAGTACCATCAATGCCAGCAATATCATGAATCCAATAGAGTGCACGATACCTTCAACACGATGGGAAACGCGTTTGCCGCGCCGTATCCACTCCAGTATGACGAATATAATCCTGCCGCCGTCGAGAGCGGGGAACGGTATCATCTGGGTTATCGCAATCGCAATGCTGATGAATGCCGCCAGTTCCAGTGCCGGACTTATCCCGCTATGAGCTACCTCTCCGGTAATCTGCACGATACCCACCGGCCCGGCCGGCACGAACGGTATCGTGCCGATAATCATGCCGGCTATTCCATTTTTATATAGAACAAGAGTTTCGATACAGGAACGCGCCCCTACCGGTATTGCCTCCCAGAAGGGCAAGCTCTCGCTGACGATAACCGGGTTCACGGTACTGGATAATGTACCTATCGGCCCCTGTCCCTCCGGAGGTCGCCAGCGTGGGATGAGACTGACCATCTCGGTAGTGGTATCGGCATGTTCGACTGATATGTCAACTTCCGCACCGAGTTTGAGTTGAGTATAGCGGGCAAGGTCTCCAACACTTCTTACCGGCTTATCATTCACGCTAATGATAGTATCTCCCGGCCGTATACCTGCCATCTCGGCAGGTGAGCCCGGGGAAACCTCCTGCACCACCACCTGCCCTATAAGTATATTGTGGGGAACCATGTAAGCCACAGACAAAAGCACGAAAGGCAATATCAAATTCAGCGCAATGCCGCCGCCGAGAACCAGCAGCCTGATGCCATAGCCTCGGCTGGCCAGGCCTTTCGGTACGCTCGGGTCTATTTCGCCCGATATCTTGTTAAAACCGCCGAAGGGTATCCAGTTAATGGAATATATCGTGTCTCCCCACTTTTTACCGTACAGGCGCGGCGGGAAGCCGACACCGAATTCCTCTACCGGTACCCCTGTAGACTTGGCCGCAATAAAGTGCCCCAGCTCATGGACGATGACAAGCACGGATAGAACAACTATCCCTGCTACTAATGTAAGTATCATTTATCATCTCCCCCGACGAGTTTGAGAACCGTCTCTCGCGCCCGGGCATCCGCCGCCATGATTTCATCGAGCGACGGGTGAGCTACCTTCCGGTGCTGCTCAAGCACCCGCTCAACGAGGTGAGGAATCTCAATGAATTTTATGCGCCGCGACAGGAACAGGTCGACGGCCACTTCATCGGCGGCGCAGAGCACCGCCGGGCAGGTACCCCCTTCCCTGCCCGCCTCGATGGCCAGTCGCAGGCAGGGGAATCTATCCGTGTCGGGTTGCTCGAAAGTAAGGTCGGTGAAATTATCCCAGTCGATAGCGGGTAACTCCGGATTGGCGAGACGGTCGGGATAAGACAGCGCGTACTGAATGGGCAGGCGCATATCGGGACAACTCAGTTGCGCCTTGACCGAGCCGTCGACGAATTCCACCATGGAGTGAACGATGCTCTGGGGGTGAACCAGCAC
>JAUWZF010000068.1 GCA_030615475.1 Dehalococcoidales bacterium
AAACGATGGGGCCTATAGCTTTCGGGGCGTCGCTTACAACGGCAAAGGTGAGTATGACCTGGCGATTGCCGACTTAACCAAGGCCATTGAAATAAACCCGGGCTTCGGTTGGAACTATATACACAGGGGCACGGCTCATGATGGGAAAGGTGAATACGACCTGGCGATAATCGACTATGTCAATGGTATTGTGCTGTTAAATGACCCGGAGAGTACTCAACAGGCAGAGTGGTCGCTGTATAACCTGACACTAGCCGATTGGGATAATGCCGTCATGCAACGCCCCAACGACGCTAATGCCTACTCCAACCGGGGTAATGCCTACATCCAAATAGGGCAGCTTTACCAGTCGGTCGCTGGCCAGCACCATGCAAGAGCTACTGAGGCGTTTGACCTGGCCATAGCCGACTATGCCAAAGCTATTGAGCTTGAGCCAAATAATGCTTGGCGGTACGGCCAACGGGCCTGGGCCTACACTAATAAAGGTGAGTATGACCTGGCACTAGCCGATTGCAATAAAGCCATTGAGCTGGAGCCGAATAATACTGCGCGCTACACGGAATGGGGCCGCACTTACCGGGTAATGAGGGAGTATGACCTGGCCATAGCCGATTTCAATAAAGCTATCGAGCTTGAGCCAAATAATACTTGGCACTATCATGAACTTGGCTATACCTACCTGGCGATGGGGGAGTATGACCTGGCGCTGGCCGATTGCAATAAAGCCCTTGAGCTAGAGCCATATAGTGCTTACCTCTACCGCGGACGGGGCGACGCCTACCGGCAAATGGGGGAAACCGAGCTGGCCATAGCCGACTTTGAGAAGGCCCTTGAGCTAGCACAGCTAACACAGAACTTGATTGAGATTCAATGGGCACAACAGCGGCTCGAGGAACTGGGAGCTTGGCCACCACCACCGCCCGAGCTGCTATATGAAGACGACTTCAGCAATCCCGCCAGTGGCTGGTCAACGAGCTCTTCTGAAGACTTTGAATGTGGATACGAGGATGGGGAATATTATATGCTATGTAAGCATTCTTTCTGGGCACCTCGGAACTGCAACTGGGGTGCGGGACAATTTACTGACTTTGCCCTGGAGATAGATGTCAGGCTGGTAAGCGGACCCAATGAAAGTGGCTACGGGGTAGTTTTCCGCCTTCAACCTGGAGATGCTTACGACTTCTATAGTTTACTAGTTTGGGGAGATGGCTATTACCAAGTAGAGACATGGCTCAATGATGAGCGGACTGAGCTGCAAGGCAAGACTAAATCTGACTTTATCAATCAAGGTAACAGCACAAACCATCTCAGGGTAGTTTGCCGAGGCACCCAAATAGAGGTATATGTTAACGGGCATCATCTCATTACCGTCACCGATGACTCCTTCGCTGGGGGATACGTAGGAATGATGATACACACGGTTCGGGCTAGCGCCCGTGTCGCCTTTGATAACATTAAGGTATACAGCCTTGATTGAGGCAAATGGGACGGATAAAGTTGGTGCAATTTTAATCAACCAATCCGCCCGTTGCTATCGGTGGCAGGACAATGGCACCCAGAATGGAATACAACGATGACATGCATGACTCGCCTCAGGACATGCCCCTTGCGTCGCCGGTTTGCCATTATTCATGGTAAAGGGACTGGTGTTCTTCGGGAGGAAGTTAGAAGACATCTTAAAAACCATGGTTACTTGCTAGAAGAGGAGAGATATCGTGACCGAATTCGTCGGCCTGAAGGACCACTATATAGTGAACTAGTGGGATTCGCAACTGGTTTGAATATCACACCTGGCATAAGGGCGTTGCTCGATGATGTTTGTGATAAGGAGAACTGCCCTCACGTCCCAACTGTAAAATGAATTATGTAAAAAATATCTTGACAAAGAGATATATAACCTCGTTCCCACCATCCTGCTGAAGCGAATAAAAAGGTGCGCCCAACTTCACGCCTGATATCTTAAGGTTATTAAACCTAGGCAAAAAAGGAGCCATTTTTAGTATATATTTAGAGTTCTCTAAAAGCAGGTCTCCAGCTTCACCCCTAATGTTTCTTTCGTTTCCTAAGGAAATCTTATATAATTATTAAACCTGACCAATAACTATACTAATGTTAACACTGAGGAACGATTGTTATAAAATGACTGACATTAGACATTACTTTAATTATCTATTCAAGTTTAAGCAGAAGACGGGGTAATTCATAAAGGAGGTTGAGAAATTGAGTACATGGCATGATTATCTAAAAGAACAAGGTTACGCACCGGATTGGCCGTATCCTATCCGCTTCGAGCAGGAGCAGGAAATCGATGCCGATGTCCTGGTGATTGGAGGGGGTATCGCCGGCTGTTGGGCGGCTATCAGCGCCGCCAGGCAGGGATTAAGTGTGGTTCTGGTGGAAAAGGGTGATACTATCAGGAGCGGTGCCGGAGGTCCGGGATGCGACCACTGGTGTAATGCTCCCGCCAACCCATTATCCAACGTGGACCCGGATGAGTGGGCAGAGCACATGGCCGAACGCCCGTATTGCAACGGCATCGGCGTCCAGATACAGTGCCGCGAGGACTGGGATACCCTGCTTGAAATGGAACAGATGGGCGGTAAAATCAGGGACACCGATGATGAATACGTGGGCGCCATAGGTAGGGATGAGAAGACCAAACTCATGCTTTCCCCGCGCTACGGCTGGACACACAGCTATCTCCCTGGTGCTGGAAAGGAAAATGCGTTTATCAAATCCGATAAAAATGAAGATATACGGACCAACGTAGTGATACGGGTCTGGGGGTACACTTTCAAACCCGCCTTAAAAAAGGAATGCAAGCGCCTGGGTGTTAGAATCTTCGACCGCGTCATGGCGACAGGCCTGCTCACCGAGAAAGGAGACCATGGCGCCAGGGTAGTCGGGGCTATGGGTTTCAACAACCGCACCGGCGAATTCATGATTTTCAAATCGAAATCGACTATCCTCGCCACGGCTGGAGGCGGCTCGATATGGATGTTAAACACCGAATTAGGCGGGTATTCAAACATGATGTCCCGTACCACTACCGGCGACGGCACCGTCATGGCATGGAAAGCAGGTGCCGAGCTAACCAAGATGGAGGGCACCGGAGTCACTCGTATCGCCACCGGCCACAAACATAAATGGTATACCGGGGCGGGTGACGCCAGCTACGAGAATGTCCCTATCGTCGATGCCAACGGCAAGGTGCTGCCGTATCCGATACAGGGCTGGGTAGATGCGGGAGCCATGGTCCCGGCCCCTGAGGTCGAACAGGCTATCCGCGAGGGCGTCCTTAAAGGTGAATACGCCTTGCCGTTCTACGGCGATTTTCCGTCCATGCCCGATGTCGAGAGAAGAGCTACTTGGAACCTGATGCTGGGAGAAGAATCCACGACAAAAATTATCATCGATACTTTCAATAAAGCCGGCTACGATGAGAGTCGGGACCTGCTCCAGAGTTATAAGTTTATTGAGGGCTCCAGCTTGCCGCAGTGGCGGGAGCCGGGTTACGGCGGCGGCTTGATAGTCGACTGGAACCTGAAAACTACCCTCGATGGGCTCTATGCCGCAGGAACACAGATGTTTTCCCCTGAGGATCACAGCTATGCGGCGGCCACCGGCAGGTATGCCGGCAGGAAAGCCGCTGACTATGCTCGGGAGGTCGGTGAATCTAAAATATCCCGCGAACAGGTCGACCGCGAGAAAGCCCGCGTTTATGCCCCTGTCAAGCGCAGCGGCGGTATGGAGTGGAAAGAGCTACACGCCGGTATTGCGAGGGCGATGCAATACTATGTCAGTGAATTTAAAACCGAGTCCCTTCTAAATATGGGCCTCGATGCCCTGCAAAAAATCGAAGAGGAATCGGTGCCTTTACTGTTCGCTCTGGACCCGCATAAACTGATGCGTAGCCTGGAAGATATCAGTCTTTTAACTTACGCTAAAATCATCATTCATGCTTCGCTGGCACGCAAAGCCAGCAGCTTCCCGCTGGGTCTCCAGAGGATAGATTACCCGGCCGTCGACCCGCCGGAGTGGAAAAAGTTTCTTACGATTAAACTGGAAAACGGCAAGGTTAAAACCGGAGAATTGCCGCTGACATTTTGGGGTAACATGAAGAAAAAATACGAAGCCCATAATAAAGACTACACCGGTGTATACAGTGGAAAATGATAATTTCAAAATAAACACTATACCTGTTGAACGAACCGGTTTTTGGAGGAAAAAATGTCCAAGGAAAAAGTAATCGCCATTCCTAATATCGCTACCCCGAACAATCCGGTGACTTTCGATCCGGATATCTGTAACGGGTGCAATCATTGTGTAGAAGTCTGCCAGATAGACGTTTATATACCCCATCCCGAGAAAGGCAAACCTCCGATTGTGTTGCATCCTGAAGAATGCTGGTACTGCGGTTGCTGTGTTAGCGATTGTCCCCGTCCCGGGGCTATCGAGTTTAAATGGGCGCTGCAGCACCGGGGTTACTGGAAGAACAAGGCCACCGGAGAAGTACACCAGATCTAGCCGCTTAGAATAGAGATAAGAGTGGCAATATAAAAAAGAAATCCTTTTCATCAAGTGGAAGGGCTGGCTTGATTTATAGTATTTTATATTAGTACTGAAAAAGGAGGATATGAACAAATGGGGAAATACGCGAAATATGTAAACGAATTAAGGCTGTGGACGGAACTGATCCGCCCGTCGTATCGTGGTAAAATAGCAGATTTTTCCCTGATATTTGATCAAAAGGTTTTTCCGGAAGCTAAAGTATGGGTTGAGACTTTCCATGTATACGCGCCGGGCTCCGGCGTCATGGTCCCCGGCGAATTACCGATGATAGTCAATGGTACAGAGGTACCGGGAAACGGAGGACAACACGCGCACCCCGACTTCGACGAACTCTTTCTTTTTTTCGGAAGCAATCCGCACGATGTCTTGGCTCTGGGGGGCGAAGTCGAGTTCTGGCTGGGCGAAAGAAATGACGCGCAGAAATTTATCGCCAACACACCGACCGCCGAGTGGGTACCGCAGAACGTGGCGCATAATCCACACTACTTCACCAAGATCGCCAGCCGCGATAGGCCTATCATAGAAATGGTCATCGCTATGACGCCCACCTATAGCCTCGCTCCCGGCGCTTTTCGTTCGATTCCGCTACCGCCAGACTTTTCGTTTGAAAAGGTCGGGCTGGAGCAAAAAGGTAAAGGCTTATATACGGAATATGTAAATCAAATACAGTTAGCTACCGACCGTGTATTTCCGTCGTTTCGCGGTAAGGTAGCCACGCCGACTTTAATGTTTGATAAAAATATCTATCCGGGCGCTAAAATCTGGGTCGAAATTTTCCATGTATTCGCAGCGGGAGCCGGAATAGGAATTCCCTATCTGGAACCTCACCTGTTTCCGGGTGGTAGGGCCAGCGGATATGAAGGCGGAGGACACGCCCACGACTTCGATGAACTCTTTCTGTTCTTCGGTCTTGATCCCCACGATACCCTGAATCTGGGGGGTGAAGTCGAGTTCTGGTTGGGCGAGGGAGATGAAGCAGAAAAATTCGTAACTACCAAAGCGACAAGTGAGTGGGTACCGGCGGGCGTGGTACATAATCCACACTACTTCAGGAGGGTTGACAGGCCTTTCCTCATGGTGGTTATTGCCATGACGTCTGATTATGCCGGTAAGATGCGACACGCTCCATTGCCGCCGGGCTTTAGAATTTAAATTACACTAATGATCTTTAGTTTACTAAATGGAGAAATCCCACGCAAAAGGGACTCCGTACTGGCCAGAGATATTCAGATACTGGTACGTTTCCCCTGAATATTCAGGCCAGTGCGAAGTGCGAACCAGTTTCTCGAAAGTGGTAAACCGAACTTCATCGTAGCGATCTTCATAATATTGTCGGATATGGGTGAAGGTTCATGAAAATTGGTAAAATCTGGTAGAAACAAAGGAGAATCAAAGCCTCCAAACAAAAGGTAAAAATGGAACCTTTTTAGGCTGCACAATCTGACGAATTGTGCAACGGCTCACACCCTGGCTGAGAGCTTGGTCGAAGTACAGATTGAAATCAAACTCTGTAGGCCGTGCAGGTCTCGAACCTGCGACACCCTGATTAAAAGCTAGACTATAAATATCACTTATTCAAAGCTAAAGTGAATGGGATATTATTGTTAACATTGTGTCGTAATATTGATCATGGATACATGACCTGACCTCAGTTAACACCCATGTAGACATCCCATGTATCCATCGTCTTTACCGTCTCAGTTGCAGTTCGCTTATACCTCTCTCTGTACTCTTCACGGTTCATGTATGGCCAGAGTCCCTGAACCGGCTTTCAACTGAACTATCAACATGGCTGTTATGACACAAACCGCGCCAACGATGGAGCGCGGTGTTAAAACCTCACCCCCAATGGTTGTGGCAAAT